>NZ_JBQQCE010000319.1:0-11481 GCF_052245645.1 Streptomyces sp. KR55
CGGGGCCGGACGGCGGGGCGAACGTGGTCACCGTGCCGGGGGCGGGCAGGAAGCCTCGGCCGGGGTCCTCGCCGTTGATGCGGAACTCGAAGGAGTGGCCGCGGATGACGGGGTCGTCGTAGCCGAGCTCCTCGCCGTCGGCGATGCGGAACATCTCGCGGACCAGGTCGATGCCGGTGACCTCCTCGGTGACCGGGTGCTCGACCTGGAGACGGGTGTTGACCTCCAGGAAGGAGATCGTGCCGTCGAGGCCGACGAGGAACTCCACGGTGCCCGCGCCGACGTAGCCGGCCTCCTTGAGGATGGCCTTCGACGCCCGGTACAGCTCGGCGACCTGCTCGTCGGACAGGAACGGCGCCGGGGCCTCCTCGACCAGCTTCTGGTGCCGGCGCTGCAGGGAGCAGTCACGCGTCGACACGACGACCACGTTGCCGTGGCTGTCGGCCAGGCACTGCGTCTCCACGTGCCGGGGCTTGTCCAGGTAGCGCTCGACGAAGCACTCCCCGCGCCCGAACGCGGCCACCGCCTCACGCACGGCGGAGTCGTACAGCTCGGGCACCTCTTCGAGGGTCCGGGCGACCTTCAGACCGCGGCCACCGCCACCGAAGGCGGCCTTGATCGCGATCGGCAGGCCGTGCTCCTCGGCGAACGCGACGACCTCGTCGGCGCCGGACACCGGGTCCGGCGTGCCGGCCACCAGCGGCGCACCCGCCCGCTGGGCGATGTGCCGGGCGGCGACCTTGTCACCCAGGTCCCGGATCGCGGCCGACGGCGGCCCGACCCAGATCAGGCCCGCATCCAGCACCGCCTGCGCGAAGTCGGCGTTCTCGGACAGGAAGCCGTAGCCGGGATGGACCGCGTCGGCACCCGAGTCCTTGGCCGCCCGCAGCACCTTGTCGATGTTCAGATAGCTTGTGGCCGGGGTGTCACCGCCGAGGGCGAACGCCTCATCCGCGGCGCGGACATGCAGAGCCTCCCGGTCCGGGTCCGCGTACACGGCCACACTCGCGATACCGGCGTCCCGGCACGCCCGGGCAACGCGGACAGCGATTTCGCCACGGTTGGCGATCAACACCTTGCGCACGATGGCTCTCTCCTTGTGGCTCGTCCGAACGCTGCGGTCCAGCTTGTGCCGGGCGCCGAGCAGGACTCAAGGCGCCCTTGTCCAGGCTTCTGTGAACTTCCTTCACAGCCCGCAGCGGCAGGTGAGTGGCTCACGAACGGAACGTCAGAGATACGTCAGACCGCGCTACGCGTGCCCGAGCCGGAATCCGACCCCCCGCACCGTGACGATCCAGCTGCTGGAACCGAGCTTGTTGCGCAGACTGCTCACGTGTGTGTCGAGGGTGCGGCCCGGACGCGACCATGAGTCGTCCCAGACCTGCACCATGAGCTGCCTGCGGGAGATGACGGTCTCCGGCTGGGAGGCCAGCAGGTGCAGCAGGTCGAACTCCTTGCGGGTCACCTCGATGAGCCGCCCGCCGAGCCGGACTTCCCGCGCGCCCGCGTCGATGCGCAGCAGTCCGTGCGTGATGACCTGCTGCAGGGGGCGCTGCGGACGGGCCCTGCGCATGACCGCCTCGATACGGGCCATCAGCTCCCGGAAGCCGTACGGCTTGGCCAGATAGTCGTCCGAGCCCGCCTGCAGGCCCAGCACCCGGTCGAGTTCGGAGTCGAGGGCGGTGACGACGATGATCGGCGTGTCAGAGATGGCGCGGATGCTCCGGCAGACCTCCAGACCGTCCAGGTCAGGCAGTTCGAGGTCGAGGAGGATCAGGTCCCAGTTGTGGTGCGCCTGCAGTGCCTTGGCGCCGGTTGCCACGCTTTCGGCCTGGTAGCCGTGCCGCCGCAATCGCTGGACCAGGCTCATGGCGGATGTCGGCTCGCTCTCCACGACGAGGATCCGCTGTGCCTGCCAGCGGGATCCAGCCGTGTTCTTCACTGTCGGCGGGCGGTTGGCCAGAGAGGCCAGGTCGTCCTCGTGGTGGCGGTGCCCGGGTATGTGAGGGCCCAGTAAGGCGGTGGGCTGCTGTGTCATCTACTGCTCCTGCACATCCGTGAAACGGTCTGTCATCCCCAGTAGAGCTTGCGTCTCACAAGATACAAACCGGCGCGTCGGTTTGTCAAAGTTCGAAGGATCCCGGTCATACACGGCCGCGAAAACGCCTTACCCGGACCTGGCAATCGCCGGTCGTCCCTGGTAGGCCGGGCAGGAGGCCGACAACACCACCCCTTCACACCCACCCTGGGCCACTCCCGAACGAAGGCCGCCGATCATGAAAATCAACGGTTTCATGTGGTCGTCTTGCGCGGTATACAAACCGAATTGCTGGTTTAATATGTTGCCCACCTCGCAGACACACAGCGTCCCCTCTCCTCCGTCTACTCCTCCCGGCCGCCAGGCCGCAGGAAACAATTCCCCGACTGGAGCCACCGGTGACCAAACAGGAACGGGGCCTCCGAACCCGCCAGGTGCTGATCCGTTCGGCGGCCGAGGTGTTCGAGCAGCGTGGATACGTGCAGACGCGTCTCGCCGACATCAGCTCGCAGGCCGGTATGAGCACCGGCGCACTGCACTTCCACTTCCCGAACAAGGCTGCCGTGGCCGATGCAGTGGAGGCCGCGGCCGCCGAAGCCCTGCACCGCAGCGCGCGCGTCGCCGGCCGGAGTCCGGTGAACGCGCTCCAGACGCTCACCGACATCTCGCACGTCTTCGCCTTCCTGCTGAGCCACGACGTGGTGGTGCGCGCCGGAGTGCAGCTCGCCTGCGACACCGCCCGCAGCCCCAGCCTGAACTTCCACCAGAAATGGTGGAACTGTGTGAGCCGACTGCTGCTCCAGGCCGCGGACGAGGGCAGCCTCGCCGATGACGTGTCGCTGCACGACCTGACGGCGGTCGTGGTCGGGGCGACCACAGGTTTCCTGTCGCTGCACCGGGACAACGCGGAGTGGCTGACGCGCCGCTCGCTCACCGGGTTCTGGCGACTGCTCCTGGCGCGCGTGGCCACGCCGCAGGTCCTGGGCTCCCTGGCCCCTGAAGGCACCGGCGTGACGAACACGTTGCCGCTGGTGCCCTGTCGGCCGACGCTGGAGACTTGCCCGCAATCCGGCCTGCCCCGCTGACGGCGCCCGCCTCACGGCCGTAGAACCACCTTGCCCACGGTCCGGCGGGCCAGCAGATCCTCGTGCGCCCGCCGCGCCTCGGCCAGCGGATACTCGGCGCCGCCGACCGGCCGCAACCGTCCCTGGACCGTCAGGGAGAGCAGTTCTGCGAGCGGCTCGGTGAAGCCACCCGGCCGGGCCAGCGCGGGGCGCAGCCAGAAACCGACGACTCCGGCGTTGAGACGGCTGAGCCGCGCCGGGTCCAGGGGCGTGAACCCGGCGCGGGAGGCATTGCCGTACGTCACCAGGCGGCCGGAATCGGCGAGCGAGCCGAGGGCCTGGTCGAAGAGCGGGCCGCCGACCGCGTCGAGGATCACGTCGGCGGGCTTGTCCAGCGGATACTCGACCACCGCGTCCACGCCGAGGGACAGGACGAGGTCCCGTTTTCCGGGGCTGGAGACCACGGCCCCGACCCACCCGGCGCCGAACTCCCGGGCCAGTTGCACGGCGAGGCTGCCGACACCGCCCGCCGCGGCGTGGACCACGACGGCCTCGCCGGGCAGCAGCCGGGCCGCGCTGCGCAGCAGGTGCCAGGCGGTCAGTCCCTGCATCAGCAGGGCCAGCGCCTGCCCTGCCGGCAGGTCGTCGGGGATGTCGATCGCCTTATCGGTGTCGACGAGGGCGAGTTCGGCGTAGCCGCCGGTGGTCATGGTCAGCACCCGCCTCCCGTCCTGCGTCCTGCCGACGACCTCCCGGCCCGGCACGTACGGCAGTTGGTCCGCGCTCAGGTAGGAGCCGTCGACCTGGTGGGTGTCGGCGAAGTTGACCCCGGCGGCCTCGACGGTGACCAGTGACTGGCCCGGGCCGGGGACCGGGTCGGGCACCTCGCGGAGGGTCAGCACCTCCGGGCCGCCGAAGTGGTCGAACTGAATGGCACGCATGGCGAGTTGACTCCGTTCGTCTCGAAGGCCTCTGCCTGGCCGCCGACCGGAAACCAAGCTGTCATGAACAGGTAAAGATAGGCCTGCCAGACTGCTCTCATGATCACAACAGATGGGTTACTGCAGGGCAAAGTCGTGTTGGTCACGGGAGCCAGCAGCGGCATAGGTGCCGCTGCCGCGTCTGTCTTCGCCCGCGAGGGAGCCTCGGTCGTACTCGCCGCACGCCGGGAGGAACGACTCGTGGCCCTGACGGCCGCACTGAACGACAAGGGGTGCGACGCGGCGCACGTGGCCGCCGACATGACCCGAGCGGAGGATGCACGAAGGGCGGTCGACGTCGCGCTGGAGCGCCACGGCCGGCTCGACGGAGCGTTCAACAACGCCGGCATCGGCGGCGACCGGACGCCCCTGCACCAGATGGAAGACGACATCTACGACTCCGTCATCGACACCAACGTCCGAGGGCTGTGGAACTGCCTGCGGGCCGAGATCGCCGCCATGCTGGACAGTGGCGGCGGCGCGATCGTGAACAACAGCAGCGTCGGAGGCCTGGTGGCCATCCCGGCCGCCGCCCCCTACGTCGCCTCCAAGCACGCGGTCGTCGGTTTCACCCGCGCCGCGGCCGATGAGTACGCCCGCCAGGGCATCCGCGTGAACGCCGTGGCCCCGGGATCGACCCGCAGCGAGATCACCGTCGACTGGTACGGGCGCAACCCCGGCCTCGAGGAGGCGATCCACGAGGTCACCCCCCATGGACGTACGGCGGCCCCCGAGGAGATCGCCGAGGCCGCGGCCTGGCTGCTCAGTGACCGCTCGTCGTATGTCACGGGCGTGGTGATGCCGGTGGACGGCGGCTACGTCAACCGCTGACCCCGCCGGGGAGGACGCTGCCCGGATGGAACGGGGGCGTCCTCCCCGAGACAGCGTTCGGGCGGCCGTATCCCGCGGGTTATTGCTCGCCGACCAGCGTGATCGTGAACGCGGTCGCACCGTTCTGTACGCCCGTGACCACGACGCGCCGCGCACCGTCGCCGGATGCCGGAGCGGCGGTTGCCTCGATCCAGCAGGGGGCGTCGAACTCGACGTAGCGCGAGTATGAACTGAACACGTCAAGCGGGGAGAACAGGGCGGGTCCGGTGACACCCTGAGCGGCCTGACGAGCCGCCTCGATCAGCGCCAGCGCGGGGACATGGTCGACGGGGTGGTCGTACAGGTCCGTGTTGTGCACGTCCATCCGCAGCTGCCACCGGCCGGGCCGGTCGGCGGGCGCCAGAACCACGTCGGACGCATGGACGCACCCGACGGTGCGCGGGTCCACGGGCCGGGGGACGGGCGCCTCGCCCCAGGCGACGTGCAGATGCTCGCCACGCAGCCTGCGGTAGACGGCCGGGGCTATCCAGCTGAAGGCGACGACGGACTCCGCAACCAGATGCCCTTCGTGCAGCAGAGCGAGCTGCATCCGCAGGGAGCGGTGGCCCGTCTTCTCGCAGGACACATTTACAACCAGGTCAGCCGGTCGGTTTCGCGGTACTCGATAAGCACGGTTGAGGGAGAAGTCCATCTGCTCCATCAACGTCTGGTGCGACAGCGGCACCGACCTCTCGGCGTGAGCGATGACCAGGCAGCTCTGCCGGATGGTCTGCGTGAGTAACAGCAGGCCATCGATGCCTTGGCCCGCCGCCGGCCACCGTACGGTGACCGTGCACTGGTCGGTTTCTCCCGGAAACCAACCGGTGGCCAGGACCGCTTCCTCTCGGTGCAGATGTACGTACTCCTTGGGTACGCCCTCCCCCTCGACCCCGTCAACGTGGCCGTAACCAGGCAACAACGTATTGGACACGATTCCCCCAAGTCCTGCACGATGGCGAATGCGACCCCACTAAGATACCGGCGCGCCGGTCTTTTTAAAGTGAATTCTGGATTGACGCAGGGAGCAGCCGTGGCGAGACAAGAGCGGGCCATCAGAACCCGCAGGGTCATCTTGGAAGCCGCCGCCGCGGTCTTCGACGAGCTCGGCTACGAGGCCGCAACCATCTCGGAGGTCCTGAAGCAGGCCGGGGTGACCAAGGGCGCGTTCTACTTCCACTTCCCGTCCAAGGAGGACCTCGCCCGGGGTGTCCTCGAACTGGCGGTGACGACCGAAGGCGTCGAGCCCCAGGGTCTGATGCTCCAGGAGTCCGTGGACACGATGCTGATCATGGCTCACCGGCTGCCCCGGGAGCCGCTGTTCAGCGCCGCGCTGCGGCTGTCGGTGGACCGCAACTCCCAACGCGTGTTCGGCACGCGCTGGCCCGACTGGATCGAGCTCCTGGGAGGTCAACTCGGTGAGGCCAAGAAGCGGGGCGAGGTCCATCCGTACATCGACGAGACGGAGACCGCCCGTCTGCTGATTGCCGCCTGGACGGGCGTCCAGGTCGTGTCCGAGGGACTGCCGGACGCGTACGACCTGCCGACCGAGGTGGCCAGGCTGCTCCAGCTGATGCGGCCCAGCATCGCCGTCCCCACGGTCCTGAGCCGGCTGGAGATCTCCCCCGACCGGGGTGCCCGGCTGCTCGCCGCGATGACGAGCGACCGGCCGGAGGACTTTGCCGTCTCCGGCTGAGCGCCGGACGCCGCCGGGCGCGACACGGCTCGCGGGCCCACCGCCCGACGGGCAGCGGCCGCGAGACCGTATCTCTTGTGCCACCCCTGCGCGCACCGTGCCGCCGTCCTCACCCGGCCCGGGGAGAGGAAGCCGGGGCGGGGGCCTTGTTCTCGTCGTCGGCGTGCGGATCCGTCATGTCCGCCCGGCTGACCGACAGGAGGATCACGGCCAGGGCCGGCAGGGCCGCCGCGAGCAGGAACCCGGTGATGGGCGAAGTGGCCTGGATCAGCGGGCCGATCAGCAGCGGGGAGGCGAACTGCCCGGCGAAGGTGGCCGTTCCCGACAGCGAAGTGGCCTTGCCGCGCACCTCGGCGGGAACGCCCTCGCCGATCAGCACGGTCGTCACCGGGAAGAACACGCCCTGACCGAGGCCGAACAGCAGCGGCGCCAGGAACAGCAGCGGCGCGTTGGGAGCGGCGGCGAGCAGCAGGAAAGCCGCCGTCCACAGCACCAGCGAGCCGCGGAGCAGCATGCTGTAGGCCAGACGCGTACGCATCGAGGCGTACCCGAGGCCGATCAGGCTCATCGCGGCGGACATGCCCACGGTGTAGAAGGAGACCAGCAACGGATCCTCGACGCCGACCTCGGACAGCCGCTCCGGCAGGAAGACGACCAGCGCGTACAGCAGCAGGGAGCCGCAGAACTGCAGCGCGTACCAGACGAGCAGGAGACGCTGCTCGCGCAGCATCGCCAGGGCGCCGGGCGCCGGTCCGGACGCGCGGCCGGAACTCGCCGGGCGGGTGTGGGGCAGCAGCAGGGCGGTGGCGAGACCGAGCGGCACACCGACCAGGTAGACGCCGAACGGCAGGTGCCAGGAGATCCCGCCGACGGCTCCGGCCAGCAGCGGCCACAGCACACCGCCCATGCTGGTGGCCGTCCCGCGCCAGCCCATCGCGCGGTCCTGCGCGGGCCCCCGGTACAGGTTCAGCAGGGCCACCGTGGTGCCCGAGAACACCAGGGCCGCTCCTGCGCCGAAGACGGCACGCGACGCGATGAGCGCGGGATAGCTCTCGACGAACAGACCGGCACCGCCGGCCAGCCCGTACAGGACCAGCCCGCCCGCCAGAGGCAGCCGTACGCCATAGCGGTCGAGCAGCCAGCCGGCCAGCGGACTGGTGATCGCGATGGAGAGGCTGTGGGTGGTGATGATGAGGCCGGCGGCGGTGCCGCTGACCGCGAGGTCGTCGCGGATGACCTGGATGACCGGCGCGAGGATGGAGCCCGCCATCACGGTCAGGGTCGAGGCGAAGAGAAGGAGCGGCAGAGTTCCGGGGCGAACCGCAGGAACCGCTGCCGACTCTTGTGCTGGTGTGTTCACCGACTGCCTTCCAGGACGGGGCCGCCGACTCCGCCGGGTCGGGTCAGACCGTGGTTGGTCAGACGCAACTTGGCGGAGTTGAAGGCCATGAAGGGCTGGATGAGGCCGTCGACGAAGATCAGGAACGCGAGGGTCCCGATGCCGACGGGCCCGCCGAGCAGCCACCCGAGGGTGAGCAGAACGGCCTCGACGCCGACCTTGGCGCCCCAGAAGGGCACGTTCCAGCGCTGGTTGAGCGTGATGACGATCAGGTCCATGGCACGGATGCCGGTGCCGCTCATGATGATCAGGGCTGAGCCGTAGGCACACAGCAGGACCGCCGCGACCAGGGAGGGTACGGAGTCGAGCCAGTCCAGGTCGGCCAGGAGCATCAGGTCGATGAGGCTGCCGCAGAGCAGGAAGGTGACGAACGGCATCACGACCGGGCGACGGCGGTTCCACGCCGACCAGATGGCGATGCACACGGCCGCGATGAGCGCCTGCACGATGCCGATGGTGAGGTCGACGTGCTCCAGGATGCCGAGGGAGAGGACATCCAGGGGGTCCACGCCGAGTTCGGAGTGGATGAACAGGGTGGCACCGGAGGCGAAGACCAGGCAGCCCGCCAGATAGAGCGCGTAGCGCCCCAGATGTTCACGCGGGTCACGAGGCTTGAGATGCCGGTTGGACACGGGAGAGGACGCGGACGTGGTCCCTAACTTGGACATGCTGGACTCCTGTGACTCCTGTTGAGGAGGACCCCGCGGGACGCCCGGCGGACACGGGGGATTCACGGCCTGGGCGTCCCGCGGGGAGCAAACGGTGGTTGCACGCGGGCCGTCGGCAGGAGCAGGGGGATGACGCGGACGGCCCGCGCGATGGTGGGAGGGCTGGTCAGGCGTTGACGAAGATCAACTGGTTGCCCTCGGGGTCGGTGATCTCGAAGCGCTCACCGGTCTTGTGCGGGACGATGGCGGTGGGGCCCAGATCACTCACGGCCTTGTGCGCGGCGGGGATGTCCACCTGCGTGAAGGCAATGGCCCTGGGCTGGTCGCCCTTCTGGATGATCAGCTCGCCGTCGTGGCCGGTGTCGAAGACCACGGAGATGCCGGGGTACTCCTCACGCACCTTCAGACCGAGCCGGTCGCGGTAGAAGGCGGCCATCGTGTCCAGGTCCTCGCAAAAGATCTTGATCACCGTGAGCTTGCCGAACATGAAGTTCTCCCTTTCATGATCACCCCCTCGCCAGGGGCTGCCGTGGTGGCGACAGAAAGGAAACTACACGGTGCAGTTCAATAAGTAAACCGGATAGTGCAATAAGGCGCCGGAGCGTGTGAGCGCGAGGGGCAGATGAGGCCGTCGGGACCCGTGCACCGGGCGGAACCGCCGGTAAACTGAACCGTATAGTTTCGCCCGTACCACGCCGGGTCGGCGCGATCAGCGATCGAAGGAGTGAGCCACCATGACGGCCCCCATCACCCGACCACCCCGTCCGGGGCGGCCCGCGAAGCGCTCCGCGATCGACTGCGCCGCCCGCGCCGTGTTCGGTCGTGAGGGCTACATTCGCGCCAGCATGGACAGCATCGCCGCGGAGGCGGGTGTGTCCAAGCGCACGATCTACAACCACTACCAGGACAAGGAGCAGCTCCTGCTGAGCGTGCTCCAGGAGAGCACGCAGGCGGTGGCGGCCCACCAGGAAGAGCTCATCGACCGGCACCTGACCGACCCGGCCGATCTGAAAACCGAGCTCATGGCGCTCGGCCGCGCCCTCGCCGCTCCGCAGAGCGGATTCGAGGAGCACTTCGCCCTGGTGCGGGTCATCTTCGCGGAGGCGTCACGGCTGCCCACCGAGGTCACCACCAGCTGGCGCAGCGAGGGGCCGCGGCGCACCCAGGCCCGGCTCGCCCGGCACTTCACCGCCCTGACGGCGGCGGGCCGGCTGCACACCGAGGACCCCCAGGACGCCGCCGCCCACTTCACGCAGCTCGCCATGTCCGAGGCGTACGAGCGCTCCTTCCACGGCGCCCTTCCGCTGCCGTCGAGTGAGCTGGACGCGCTGGTCGCCTCCGGCGTGAGCGCCTTCCTGCGGCTGTACGGAACGGACGGCTGACTCCTCCGCCCCCTCCGAGCGGCCGCGCGCCGAGGGAAAGGCAACCGCGGAATCCGGGAGACTTTTTGCTCCGCACGGTGTAGTTTACTTTCACGCCGGGGCAGCACCGCTCTCCGTCCGGCGCCGACCCCGTACTGCCTTTTCTCCCCGCCCCCAGCCGCTTCTTCCGGAGGTAGCGCATGACCACCCAGCCCCTGTCCCTCGCCGTCATCATCGGCAGCGCGCGCGGCGGGCGCCTCGGCGACAAGGTCGGCCACTGGTTCGCCCGGCAGGCCCAGGCACGCGACGACATGACCGTCGATGTGATCGATGTCGTGGAGCACCCGCTGCCGCTCGCCATGCCCGCGATCGGCGAGGAGCCGGCCGAGCACGTGAAGTCCGTCAAGGACCCGCTGTCCGAGCGACTGCACGCCGCCGACGCGTTCGTCGTGGTCACCCCCGAGTACAACCACTCCTTCCCCGCCTCGCTGAAGAACGTCATCGACTGGCACCTGCAGGAGTGGGCCGCCAAGCCCGTCGGTCTCGTGTCCTACGGCGGTATGGGCGGCGGTCTGCGGGCGGCCGAGCACCTGCGGCAGGTGTTCGCCGAGGTGCACGCGATGACCGTGCGCGAGATGGTCAGCCTGCACAACCCGTGGACCTCGTTCACCGACGGCGAGGCGCCCGAGGGCGCGGACGCGGCGGCGAAGAAGCTGCTGGACCAGGTGGCGTGGTGGGGCAAGGCACTGCGCACCGCCCGCACCGATCAGCCGTACGCCCTCTGAACCAAGGCCTGCCGGCCCGGCGCGGCGCCTTCACCCCGGTGGAGCGTGTCGCGCGGGTCGGCCACAGGTTCGGATGTGCCACGGATCGAAAGCCGCCCTCGCCCCCCGATACCGATTGGACACCGACCCGCCAGACCTGCAACTATCTGTGCGTGCTCCCGATTGGGGGAACGCAAAACGGTGTGCGACACTTGGCTTCGTTGGTCGCACGCAACCAGATGGTCCTGTGGAGCAGTTTGGAGTGCTCGCCACCCTGTCAAGGTGGAGGCCGCGGGTTCAAATCCCGTCAGGACCGCTGAGGTTTCACATGAAACCTCGTGGCTGGGTAGCTCAGTTGGTACGAGCGTCCGCCTGAAAAGCGGAAGGTCGCCGGTTCGACCCCGGCCCCAGCCACAACCGCCCCGAGGGCAGCAAACCCCCGTCGAGACCATCGGCGGGGGTTTCGCGTTGCGGCACCTGCAAAAGCGTTCGCCATGGATTTCCCCGGGATGAGATCCTGGGTCCCGTATGTCTACGCAGCCTGCCCCCGCCACTCCCGCCCTCGGCGCCCTCGCCCCCCGCCTCACCGAGCTCTCGCTGCGCGATGCGCACCGGCTCGGGCGGCGGCTCGAGGGTGCGCGCAA
>NZ_JBQQCE010000032.1:0-36476 GCF_052245645.1 Streptomyces sp. KR55
GCGTACGGTCGCCGCCCCGATGCCCCGGGCGGCACCCGTGACCGCGGCGACCCTCGGGGCCGTCATCGCGCCGCTCCCGCCGGGGCGATGACCGGCTGCCGCTCGGGCTGGCCGAGCCGGCCACGCCCGGAGACCCGCCAGGCCCGGATGTCGGCGGCGAGGCGGTCCGCCATGCGGTCCAGGAGCCGTTCGCCCTCGCTCGCGCGGGCCCCGGCGGGGTCGCCCAGAACTCCGGACGGGCTGACCCCCCGGACGGACTCCGCGACCAGCCGGTCCATCAGCAGATGGACGGGGTCGGTCGGTCCGGCGACGGCCCGCTCGCCCCGGACGGCCGAGCGCCGCAGCCGCAGCATCATGGAGGTCTCGGTGCGGCCCGCGTGCGCGTCGGACCCCGGCGGCAGGCACGGCCACCAGGCGACGTCCCGGCTCTCGCCGCGCAGCCCGGTCACCGCGTCGGCCAGGCTCACCAGGTTGCCGCCGTGCCCGTTGACCACGAGCAGGCGGCCCGCCCAGCGCAGCACCGACCGGCCGATCTCCGTGACGAGCAGGCGCAGTGCGTCGTGGCCGACGGACACCGTGCCGGGGAACCCCTCGTGCTCGCCGCTGGCCCCGTACGACTGGGCGGGCGCGACCAGCACGTCCACCTCGCCGCGCAGCCGGCCGACGACCCGCCCGGCGACCGCCGAGGCCACGGCGGTGTCGGTGTCCAGCGGAAGGTGCGGGCCGTGCTGCTCGCAGGAGCCGAGGGGCAGCAGCACCAAGGGGCGGCGGTCGTCGAGGTCCGGCCAGGCGAGGTCCCCGAGCCGGGTCGCCGGACCGGGCGTCCCCGGCGTCGTCTTCGTCATGGCCGCGGCCTCCGTTGTGGCCGTGGCCGTCATTGCCGTCGGGATTGCCGCCTCGGCCGTCGCTGTCATCGCCGCCGGGGCCACCGACGCGGCCGCCGCCGTCAACGCCGCCGGAGGTGCCGACACCGCCGGATGCCCGGCAGCCGGGGTCGCCGACGCGCCCGGACGAGGCGCCGCCGGGCGCTCGCACGCCCCCGGATGCGGCGCAGCCGGGATTCCCGTCTCCGACGCACGCGGAACCGCCTGTCGTCGCGATTCGGCCCCCGCGGCCGGGGCGGGCTCGGCCGGCATCTCAGACCGCGCCCAGGGTGCGGGTGAATCCGGGCGGGATCACCACGTCGTCGCGGGTCAGTTCGTGGACGGACGAGCGGCCGAGGCCCAGCAGGGCGGAGTCGATGCCGCCGCGCAGGATGTCGAGGACGTTCTCCACACCGGTCTGCCCGCCCGCGGCCAGGCCCCACAGGTAGGCGCGGCCGATCATCACGGCCTTCGCGCCGAGCGCCAGCGCCTTGACCACGTCGCTGCCCCGGCGGATCCCGCTGTCCAGGAGGACCTCGACCTGACCGCCCACGGCGTCCGCGACGGCCGGCAGGGCGCGGATCGGGGCCGGGGTGCTGTCGAGGTTGTTGCCACCGTGGTTGGAGACCGAGATCGCGGTGACGCCCGCATCGACCGCGCGCAGGGCGTCGTCCACCCGGCAGATCCCCTTGAGCAGGAACGGCCCGTCCCACTGCTCGCGCAGCCAGCGGACGTCCTCCCACGAGGGCGGCGGGGTCTGCATCCACTCGCCGTAGGCCCCGAAGAACGTGGGCGCGGCCTGCGCCGACTCGGTGAGGTTGGGTGCCGTCAGGTCGGGCAGGCTGCGGGACTTGAGGAAGTCGAGCAGCCAGCGCGGACGCGCGACCGCCTCCGGGGCGAACCGCGCCATGGCCTTCAGGTCCAGCCGCTCGGGGATCTTCGGGCTGCCCCAGTCGCGGCCGTGCGAGAAGGACCAGTCGAGGGTGACGATCAGCGCCTTCGCCCCGGATGTGTACGCATGCTCGATGCGCCGCAGCATCGCGTCCTTCGAACCCATCCAGTACATCTGGAAGAACGTCTGCGGATTGGCGGCCACGACGTCCGTCAGCGGCTTGCTCGCGAAGGAGCTGAGCCCCATCGCCGTACCGCGGGCCGCGGCCGCGCGGGCGACGGCCACCTCGCCGTCGGGGTGCACGGCCTGCACTCCGGTCGGGGAGATGATCACCGGCAGCGAGATCTGCTCGCCGAGGACCGTCGTCGACTGGTCCCGCTTGGCCGACAGCCCGGCCACGTGGGGCGCGAAGCCCAGCTCCGCGAACGCCCGGGTGTTGTCGTCGTAGGACGTGCCCTTCTCGGAACCGGCGAGCAGCGCGCTGTAGACCGACTTCGGCAGCCGCTTGCCGGCCCTTCGCTGGGCTTCGGCGACCGTTTCGAACCACTTGCTCATGACGTTCCTTTCGCGTCGTGTACGGCGTGGACACCGTCGAGGGCGGCGCCGGCCAGCGGGCTCTCGTCGCAGAAGCGGTCGGGGCGGGCGGTGCGCACGGCGGGCATGCCCAGGGGCACGGTCCGGTGCGAGTGGTCATTGCCCTGGCGCGGGAGCGCGGCCGCGTCGACGCCCGCGAGCGCGGCGGCGCCGTGGCCCTTGACGCACTCCGGGTCGGGGCCGTCGAGGGGTAGTCCGGTGAAGAACTTCGCGGCCATGCAGCCGCCCTGGCAGGTGTCGTACGCGGGGCAGCCCGAGCAGGCACCCCCGGTGGAGGGCCGGCGCAGCTCGGCGAAGAGCGCCGACTCCCGCCACACCTGGTCGAAGCCGCCCGGCGAGCGCACGTTGCCCGCCTTGAACGCGTCGTGGATGGCGAACGGGCAGGCGTACACGTCGCCGACCGGGTCGATCAGGCACACCACCCGCCCGGCGCCGCACAGGTTCAGCCCCGGGATCGGCTCCGAGCCGAGCGCGTTGAGGTGGAAGAACGAGTCGCCGGTGAGCACCCGCTCGCCGTGGCCGACGAGCCAGGAGTAGAGGTCGTACTGCTGCTCGGCGGTGGGGTGCAGTTCGTCCCACACGTCCGCACCGCGCCCGGACGGTCTGAGCCGGGTGATGCGCAGCTGGGCGCCGTACCGGTCGGCCATGGCGGCGAAGTCGTCGAGCTGGGACACATTCTGACGGGTCATCACCACCGAGATCTTGAAGTCCCGGAAACCGGCGTCGGCGAGGTTCTCCATGGCCCGGATCGCCATGTCGTACGAACCCCGGCCGCGCACCGCGTCGTTGACCTCGCGGGTGGCGCCGTCGAGGGAGATCTGCACGTCGACGTAGTCGGTGGCGGCCAGCCGCCGGGCCCGTTCGGGGGTCAGCCGCAGCCCGTTGGTGGAGAACTTCACGCCGACCTGGTGGGCGATCGCGTAGTCCAGCAGCTCCCAGAAGTCGGGGCGGACCGTGGGCTCGCCGCCGCCGACGTTGACGTAGAAGACCTGCATGCGCTGGAGCTCGTCGATCACGGACTTGATCTCGTCCGTGGACAGCTCCAGCGGGTCGCGCCGCCCGGACGAGGACAGGCAGTGCGCGCAGGACAGGTTGCACGCGTAGGTCCACTCCCAGGTCAGGCAGATCGGGGCGTGCAGCCCGCCCTTGAACTGCTCGACGAGGGCGGGCACATGCTCGACGGGTGGAGGGTCGTGAAGAGTGGTCATCACCGCGCTCCGGTTCCACTGCGCTGGGGAATGATCATGTCGGCGGCGGCCAGGGAGGCCAGCGCGCGCAGAAAGGCGCCCCGCCGGGCGTCGGGCACGCCGGCGAGGGCGTCCCCGACGCTGGGGTGACGGTCGAGCCCCCGGACCATCTCGACGAGTTCCGGTGCCTTCAGGAAGGACAGCCGGCGGTTGCCGAAGTGGTAGGCGAGCGCCCCGAACGGCTCGGGGCGCAGTGCGACGGAGGGGTTCAGCCGGTAGGGGTGTGCCACGTCGAACGCCGGGGACGTCATGGCGGGCCTCAGTAGACGCCGCACATGCCGTCGATCGACACCTCTTCGACGAGGACTTCCTCGACGAGCTCGTCGGCGGCGTTGATGGTGTCCTGCTCGGCCCTGATCTGTTCCTCGTTCACGGCAAACCTCCTGAACGGAAAGGGAGTTGGGGTTGTAGCCGGTCCCGCCGCGCGGTGACCGGGCCGTACTCGACGCTACGGCCGGGCCGCCGCGCCGCTCACCCTGCTTCCGGCCGCCCTCACCCTGTCCGGTCGGACAGGTGTG
The DNA here is from genome assembly GCF_052245645.1 of Streptomyces sp. KR55. Lineage (NCBI taxonomy): Bacteria > Bacillati > Actinomycetota > Actinomycetes > Kitasatosporales > Streptomycetaceae > Streptomyces > Streptomyces sp. KR55. Next base: position 4,115 of record NZ_JBQQCE010000032.1, read on the forward strand.
CCCCGGCCGGGGCCGGTGTCCGCCGCGTGCCCCGTCCGATCGGTCAGGTCGCACCCTCTCCGTCCGCGCCGCGCTGCCGTCCGAGCGGCCGGTGTCGCCCCGCACCGCGTTCCCGGAGGGTGAGTCACGCCACCAACTCCGGCACGTCCGTGCTCCACCCCGGGCATCTGCGCCGCCGGGTGGCCCGGCCGTCAAAGGTGACGTCGTCTGCCCGAAGGGCGGGCCGCGCGGCGTCTGGTGCGTGCGATCGCAAGGCGGAGGAGGGAGCCGACGCGGAGCGTCGGCGACCGACGACAACGCCGCGAGCGTGCGTGCCAGGCGTCGCGCGGCAGGAGGCACCTCTGACGGCCGGGCCTCAGGAGCAGTCGACGCAGGACGCGCGGTCCACCCGCGCGGAGAGGAATGTCGCGATCATGCAGGTCGAAGAACTTCTCAAGCCGTTCCCGATCAAGGAATTCCACCCTTTCCCCCGGGCACTCATGGGCCCGGGCGCCCATGAGCTGATCGGTCCGGAGGCCAAGAAGCTGGGATTCCGGCGCACGCTGGTGATGACCACCGGTCTGCGCGGCAGCGACACGGTGCACAAGATCGTCGAGTCGATGAAGTACCACGGCCTGGAGGTCGTGGTGTACGACAAGGTCGAGTCGAACCCCAAGGACTACAACGTCATGGACGCCGTGGCGCTGTACCAGGAGAACAAGTGCGACTCGTTCGTCTCGATCGGCGGCGGCTCCTCGCACGACGCGTGCAAGGGCGCCCGCATCTCGGTCGCTCACGACGGCCGCAACGTCAACGACTTCGAGGGATTCAACAAGTCCGAGAACCCCAAGAACCCGCCGCACATCGCCGTCTCCACCACGGCCGGCACCGGCTCGGAGACCTCGTGGGCGTACGTCATCACCGACACGACCACGGACCCGGACAACCCCCACAAGTACGTCGCGTTCGACGACGCCTCGGTCGCCACCCTGGCCATCGACGACCCGACCCTGTACTACGACTGCCCGCTCGACTACACCGCACAGTGCGGGTTCGACGTCCTCGCGCACGCCTCCGAGCCGTACGTCTCCCGGCTCAACTTCCAGCCCTCGCTGGGCAACGCGCTGCACGCGATCCGGCTGACCGCCCGCCATCTTCGGCAGGCGGTGTGGAACGGTCAGGACCTGGCCGGGCGTGAGGGCATGATGTACGCCCAGTACATCGCGGCACAGGCGTTCAACTCCGGTGGCCTCGGCATCATCCACTCCATCTCGCACGCGGTCAGCGCCTTCTACGACACCCACCACGGCCTGAACAACGCCATCGCGCTGCCCCGCGTCTGGGCGTTCAACATGCCCGCCCACTACGAGCGGTTCGCGGACATCGCCGAGGCGATGGGTGTGGACACGCACGGCATGACCAAGGTGCAGGCCGCCGAGGCCGCGCTCGCGGCGGGCATCCGGCTGCTGCGCGACGTCGGCATCCCGGAGAAGTTCGTGGACGTCCAGCAGGACACGTACTCCAAGAACCGCCTCGGCCAGGGCCCGACGAAGTTCTACGAGCAGGCCAAGGTGGTCAAGGGCGACGCGGGCGACGTCGACCGCATCACCCACCACGTCCTCGGTGACGCCTGCACGCCGGGCAACGCCAAGGAGTGCACGTTCGACACCGTCCGCCCCGTCGTCGCGCACTGCATGACCGGCGACCTGGACGATCTGCTCGGCTGAGCATCTCGCGCCCGGGAGCGGGGGGTCGCACAGGGAGGTCGCCCCCCGTTCCCGCCCCATCGGACGGAGGAACCGTGCCCGCCACACCCGCAAGCCCCGCGTTCGGCTCGGTCGACGACGTCGCCGAGCGGTTCGCCGCCCACGGCTACATCGCCGACCGGCGGCTCGCCACCACCGTGTTCCTGCAGACCAGACTCGACAAGCCGCTGCTCCTGGAGGGCCCGGCCGGCGTCGGCAAGACCGAACTGGCCAAGACGCTGGCCGCCGCCACCGGGCGCCGGCTGCTGCGCCTGCAGTGCTACGAGGGCCAGGACGAGAGCCGTGCCCTGTACGAGTGGGACTACGGCAAGCAGTTGCTGTACACCCAGATGCTCCGCGACAAGATCGGCGACCTCACCGCCGACGCCCCCGACCTGGCTTCCGCCGTCCACCGGATCGAGGAGGAGGACAGCGTCTTCTTCTCCGACCGGTTCCTCGCGCCCCGCCCGCTGCTGGACGCCGTGCGCGGCGAGCAGCCGGCGGTTCTGCTGATCGACGAGGTCGACCGGGCCGACGAGGCGCTGGAGGCCGTACTCCTGGAATGCCTGGCCGAGTACCAGGTGTCGGTGCCGGAGATCGGCACGTACACCGCGAAGGTCCCCCCGTACGTCGTCCTCACCTCCAACAACACCCGCGATCTGTCGGCCGCGCTGAAGCGCCGCTGCCTGCACCTCTTCCTCGACTACCCGGAGGCGGAACGGGAGTTGGAGATCGTACGGGCCAAGGACACCGGGCTGCCCGAGGCCGCCGCCCGTCATCTGGTGGACGTGGTGCGGGGCCTGCGCGAGCTGCCGCTGCGCAAGAGCCCCAGCATCTCCGAGACCGTCGACTGGGCCCGCACCCTCGCCGTGCTGGGCGTCGACGAACTCGATCCGGCGATCCTCGCCGACACCGCCAACGTCGTTCTCAAGTACGAGCGCGACCTGCACCGCGCGCTGGACGTTCTGCCGCGCCTCGTCGACCCCAACCGCACGCTGCCCGAACCCGGACACCACCACGGGCACCATCACCACAACGGCCACCACCACGACCACGGCGAGCACGGCGACGTGGACGGCCGTGTGGTCCGGGCCGCCATGGACCAGCAGGGCCGGCATGACGAGGACTACTACGGCGCGCCCGGCGCCGGTCCGGCGCACCGCACCACCCCCGGCACCGGCCAGGGTGCCCGCTCCTTCGCCGCCGTCGCGCGGCGCCGCACCGACTGACCCGGGAGGCGTGCATGGAAGCCGGCGTGCACCGATTCGTCCGCGTGCTGCGGCTGTTCGGCCTGCGGGTCTCCGTGTCGGAGGCCATGGACGCCATGCGCGGGGCGGCCCAGCCCGGGGTACTCGGCGAGCGCGGGACGCTGCGTGAGGCATTGCGCATGACGCTGGTGAAGGACCGGCGCGACCACGCACTGTTCGACGAGCTGTTCACCGCGTTCTTCTCGCTGCGCCCGGTGGACGGCGACACCGACGGCCATGGCCACAGTCACGCGCACGACGACCTGACCGACACCGGCGAGCTGGAGTCGTTCACGGTCTCCGACGAACCCTCCGAGACCCCGCAGCAGGGCCACAGCCACGGCAAGCCGTCCGACATCCGCGACTTCTTCGACCAGCAGGACCTGGCTCAGCAGTACAACCTGCACCAGGAGGCCAACAAGATCGACCTGGCCTCGATGACCGACGAGATCGTCCTGTCCAAGGACGGCGCGAGCGGCGCGCGCGACGACAGCCCGTCCGTCCAGCTGGAGACCGAGCGGCTGCACGGCGCCGGGATCCCCGGACGGCTCGCGTCGGCGACCGGACAGCCCATCGACACGACCCTGACCGTCGCCCAGCAGGACGCCCTGCTCGGCTGGCTCGCCGACCGGGACGACGATCCCGACGATCCGGAACTCGACTCGCTGCGCCGTCAGTTGGCGGGCGTCATCGAGAACCTGCCCGAGCTGCTGAGACGGCATCTGGACCGGCTGGCCGAACTGCGGGCCATGGCCGTCGAGTCCGCCCGGATCACCGAACGCGCCCGCCTCGAAGCAGTCGACGAGGAAGAACGCAGCCAGCTGGAGGAGGCGCTGCGCCGGGTGGGCCGCTCCGTGCACGGCGCGCTGACCAGCCGTAAGCGCAACACCCCGGCGGGCCGCGTCCATCCGGGCCGCACCATGCGCCGCAACATGCGCTACGACGGCGTACCGTTCAGGCCCGTCATCGTCACCCGCGCCGAGGACCGGCCGCGCCTGGTGGTCCTCGCGGACGTCTCGCTGTCCGTGCGGGCCACCGCCCGCTTCACCCTGCACCTGGTGCACGGGCTGCAGTCCCTGTTCGGGCAGATCCGCTCCTACGCCTTCGTCGACGAACCCACCGAGATCACCGAGCTGTTCGCGGAACACCCGCTGGAGCGGGCGCTCGGGCTGGTCCTCGACGGGCTGCCGGCCGGCGGTCTGCTGGACGTGGACGCGAACTCCGACTACGGCCGGACCTTCGAGACGCTGCTGACCGAGCACGCCCCGGCGCTGGGCCGCCGTACCACGCTCCTGGTGCTGGGCGACGGCCGCGGCAACGGCAACCCCCCGCGGACCGAGGCGTTCGCGGAGATCACCCGCCGGGTGCGCCAGACCATCTGGCTGACCCCGGAGCCGCGCTACTCCTGGGGCCTGGGCGCCTGCGACCTGCCCCGCTACGCCGAGTACTGCGACCGCGTGCAGGTGGTCGCCGACCTCGCCGGGCTGGAGCGTACCGCCCTGCGGATGGCGGCGGAGGCGACCGGCCGATGAACACCGCCGCACACCGTCAGGGGGAGCCGTCGTCGTGAGTGTCCCGAGCCTGCGCAGCGCGATCGCCGCGCGCCGCATCGACCCGCTGGCGCCGAGTGCGCCCGGCCTGTACGCCGACCACCTGGTCCGCGTGATCCGCGACAGCCCCACCGCCGAGAGAGCGGCCCCCCAACCGATCGTCCGCACCGAGCACTTCACCCTGCGCCGCCGTGGCCGCCGTGTCGAACTGGGCCACTCGCTGCGCCCCGACCAACTGGACAACGACCTGGCCGGACTGCTCGCCGAGGAGCTGTTCGCCCCCGGCTGGCTGTCCGGCAGCGACGTCTTCGAGCGGGTCTTCACCGGGGTCGTGCGCTCCTGCGTGGACGGGCCGCTGCCCGCCTGGACCACCTTCTACAACAACACCCTGGCCCGCATCCAGAAGTACTGGCAGTCCCCCGAGCCGGCCGAGCACTCGTCGATCGCCGGGTTCGCCCCCGTGTACCGGCGCACGCTCGACCTGGTCGCCCCGGGCACGGTGCTGGACCTGGGCTCCTGCTTCGGCTTCCTGCCGCTGCTGCTCGCCGAGCGGGAACGGCAGACGGTGATCGCCTCCGACCTCTCCCGGGGCACCATGCGCCTGCTGGGCACGGTGGCCCGCGCCCGGGGCCTCACGCTGAACGCGCTGGTCTGCGACGCGGCCCAGGTGCCGCTGCCCGATCGCTCGGTGGACACCGTCACCGTCATCCACGTACTGGAGCACCTCGACCCGGGGCACGGCGACGCCGTCGTACGGGAGGCACTGCGGCTGGCCCGGCGGCGGGTGGTGGTGGCCGTGCCGTACGAGGACGAGCCGACCGCCGCGTACGGGCACGTGCGGTGCTTCACACCGGAGCAACTCGCCGACGTGGGCCGCCGCACGGGCCACCGCTTCTCGGTCGGCGCCTTCCACGGCGGCTGGCTGGTGGTCGATCCCGGCTGAGCGACGGGCCCCAAGATCTGCGCCGCGTAGAAGAAACACCGCAACGCAAAGGAGCGTTCATGTCCCTCTCGGAAACGGACGCGGCGGGTACCGCCGCCGCAGCCCACGCGAAGCCCCGGCCGCAGGCCACGCCAGGACCGCTGGACGGGGATCCGGCGCTGATCGGCGTGCCCACGTTCATCGTGGGCTCGATCGCCCTCGGCCTCACCCTGGTCGGCTACGTTCCGGCCGGCACCGCCGGAGCGCCGCTCGCGATCATCCTCGCGGCCACGGCACTCGGCCAGCTGATCGCCGCGGTCTGGGCGGCCGCGCTCGGGCGGAGCGCCGTCGCGGCGATCTTCGGTGTCTTCACCGGGTTCTGGCTCAGTTACGCGGTGCTCGTGCTCGGGCTCACCCACGGCTGGTTCGCCGTCTCGGTGGCGGCCGCGAACAGGACCCAGGCCCTGTTCCTGATCTCCTGGCTGGTCACCATCGTGCTGCTGACCGTGGGCACGCTACGGCTGCCGGCCGCCTTCACCGTGCTGTTCACGCTGATCGACCTGGCCCTCGCTCTGGTGCTGTTCGCCACCCTGAACGGTTCCAGCACGCTGCAGATGGCGGGCGGATACACCGTCTTCGCCTTCGTCGCGGTCGGGTTCTACCTCTTTCTCCATGTGACCTCGCTGGCCACCGGAGGACGCGGGCTGCCGCTCGGCCGCCCGGCCGTGGGTTGATGACATGAGGGTGGGAGCCGGGACCGCCGACGAGCGGTCCCGGCTCCTTGCCGTCAGATCACGCCCAGCTTGGTGGCCTCGTACACGACTTCCGCCCTGCTGCCCGCGTCCATCTTGCGCATGATGTTGCGGACGTGGAACTTCACCGTGGTCTCCGATATGTACAGCTCCGCGCCGATCTCCCGGTTGCTCAGCCCGTGGGCGAGCAGCTGAAGGACCTTCAGTTCCCGTTCGGTGAACTTCGGCCGCTCGGGCTGCACGCGCATCGAGCGCACCATCGCGGCGGCCGCGTGGGAGTCGAAGGCGCTCTCGTTGCGGGCCACCGCCCGGATGGAGCGCAGCAGTTCGGTGGTGTCCACGTCCTTGACGACATAGCCGCGCGCACCGTGGTGGATCGCCTCCACGACCAGCGAGTCGTCGAGGAACGTGGTGAGCACCAGCACCGCCAGCTCCGGGTGATGCTGCGTCAGCCGGGCGCACAGGTCCAGGCCCTCGGTGTCGGCCGCCGTGGACAACTTCAGGTCGAGAAGGACGATCGCCGGACGCGTCCGCTCGACGACGGCGGCGGCCTCGGCGGCCGTGCTCGCCTCGCCGACCACCTCCAGGTCGCTCTCGCGTTCCAGGATCGACTTCAGGCCGTGCCGGACGATCGCGTGGTCGTCGACCAGCACGATCCGCAGGGCCTGCGTGGGCGCCGCCGCCCGCTGTTCAGTGGTCATCCGCTGCCTCCTGAGCGCGCTTCACCGGCAGCGGGACGTCGACCCGCAGCAGGACGCCTCCCATCCCCGACCGGCGGATGGACAATCGGCCGCCGAGCTCCTCCGCCCGCGCGACCATGTTCGCCAGCCCTCGGTGGCGTCCGGCGAGATCGGTGGCCCGGGACATCCGCAGGGCGCGGCGCAGTTGGGCCGGTTCGCCGCCGCCGTCGTCGGACACCGTCAGCACGACCGCCTCGGGCAAATACCGCAGACGGACCAGCGCCCGGCCGGCCTTGCCGTGCGTGGCGGAGTTGAACAGGGCCTCGCCGGTCAGCCGGAGGAGCGACTGCTCGGCCTCGGGCGGCAGCGGCACCGGGCGGCCCGCCACCTGCACCCGTACGTCCAGGTCCGTGGTCAGATGCACCGTGGACAGCCGCTCCAGCATCACCGGAAGCGGGCCCGCCGGCTCCTGCGAGGTGCGGTGGAGGGCGTAGATCGCGGCGCGCAGCCGCTCCACGGCCTGCCGGTTGAGGTCCTTGGCGTCGGCCAGCCGTTCGGCGATCCCGGCGGCCTCCCCGCCCAGGCCCGCCAGCTCGGCCCGGCACACCTCGACGGTCATCCCCGCGCTGAGCACGTACTGGGAGACGCTGTCGTGCAGCTCCCGCGCGATGCGGCGCCGCTCGTCGTCGAGCGCCTGCCGCTGCATCGCGTCGAGCAGCCGCGCCTGCGTCTCGGCCAGTTCGGCGCTGCGTGCGGCCAGGTCCCGGGCCTGCCGCTCGGCCGCCTCGGACAGTTCCTCGGCGCGTCCGCGCAGGGCGGTCGCCGCGTGGAACAGGAACGTGTGGTGCAGCGCCACGGCGGCCTGGTTGGCGAGGACCCGCAGGATGGCCAGGTCGGTGTCGGCGACCTCGACACCGGCGCCGGGCTGTGCGGCGATCCCGCCGACCGGTTCGTCGTCCAGGGTCATCGGCGCGCGCACCCAGCCCCGGCCCCGGTCGGGCCCCTGGGCCTCCCAGGGGCGGGTGCGCAGCAGCAGAAGGTGCTCGCGCACCTCGGCGGGTATCCGGGTCTCGTCGTCGATGAACACGTCGTCCGCGTACAGCAGGAACCGCGGCCGGGCGGCGCGCAGCGCGCCGTCGGCGACGGCCAGCAGCAGCCAGCGGGCGCGCAGATGCTCTGCGGCGGTCCGTACGACGGCCTCGACCAGGGCGCGCGGGCCCTCCGCGGTGCGCACCAGGGCGCGGGAGATCCCGTCGAGTGCCTCCACCGTCCGCTCCAGCCGCTCGGTGGAGCGCACGTACGCCGGGTAGTACGACCGCTTGCCGGAGCGCAGTCCGGTGAGCACCCCCAGGTCTGCGGTCTGGGGGGACCGTTCGGGGTCGCTCACCGGGATCGCCTCACAGAGCCTCGCGGAACAGTGTCTCCACGTCCCGCACGTCGACGTCCCTGGGGTTGGTGGCCATGCAGGCGTCCTTGAGCGTCGTACGGGCCAGGACCGGCACGTCGCGCTCCGCGACGCCGAGGCTTGCAAGGCCCTTCGGGACGCCGACGTCGTCGGCCAGCGCGCGCACCAGGTCCGCGAGCTGTTCGGCCACCTCGTGCTGCGGCACACCCGCGACCGGAAGGCCGGCCGCCGCGCCCAGCGCGACGAAACGCTCCGGCCACGTCTCGGCGTTGAACCGGATGACGTGCGGCAGCAGCACGCCGTTGACCACGCCGTGCGGGGCGTCCAGCAGGCCGCCGACCTGGTGGCTCATGGCGTGCGTCGCGCCGAGGATGGCGTTGGTGAAGGCCATGCCGGCCTCCAGCGCGGCCTGGGCCATGGCAAGGCGGGCGCCGAAGTCCTTGGGGTGGACCTGGGTGCGCACCAGGTTCGCGGTGATCAACTCGACCGCGTGCAGGGCGTGGATGTCGGTCAGCGGGTTGTGCGCCCGGGACACGAACGCCTCGATGGCGTGCGTCAGCGCGTCCAGGCCGGTGGCCGCGTTGAGCCAGTCCGGCATCGTGGTCAGCAGCCGCGGGTCGATCACCGAGATCTCGGGGACCAGCGTACGGCTGACGATGGTGATCTTGATGTGTTCGGTGGTGTCGGTGATCACGGCGAACTGGGAGACGTCCGCCCCGGTGCCGGACGTGGAGGGCACCATCACGGTCGGCGGGATGGGCTGCACGACCTGGTCCACGCCCTCGTAGTCGAGGATGTGTCCGCCGTTGCTCGACAGGATCGCCACGCCCTTGGCCGCGTCGATGACCGAGCCGCCGCCGACTCCCACGATCACGTCGCAGCCGCTGGCCGCGTACCGCTCGAAGCCGGCCTGGATCTCGTGGTCCTTGGGGTTGGGCGTGACGTCGCACCACACCACGGGCCGCAGCCCGGCCCTGCGCAGGTGGCCCACCGCCTCGTCCACCCAGCCCGCCTCCATCAGTCCGGGATCGGTGACGAGGAAGGGGCGACGACCGCCGAGGCGCAGCGCGCAGTGCCCGAGCTCCGTGAGCGAGCCGGGCCCGAACACGATCTCGGGCACATGGAACTTGGCGAGCCGGGCGGACTGCCGGACGGCGTCCGTGCTCGTCTGCTGCGGGCCCAGAAGCTCGCACTGGCACTCGTCACGGCTCCAGTCGGCACTCGGATCGTTACCGCCCGCCACCGTGACGCCGGACGTGAGCGACATGCGACCTCCAAAGGGCGGGAAGCCCCGCAACGCATACGCAACCTTGATTTTACCGCCGGGTTGGCCGATAACACTGTGGTCAGACCGAAGACCACGCTAAGCGCGCGCACCAGGGTGGGGCACCTGTCCGATCGGACAGGGTGGGACGGACCGGTCGGACGGGTGCGCCGACTCGGTCCCCGGGGACAATAATCGGTCGTCCCCGTTCGACGGCAGGGGAAAAGCACATGTCACAGAGCAGTGACCTCCGGCGGCGCAGGGCCACGCTGGAGAGCGAGTGGTCCCGCCTGGTGCCGCAGATGAGGACCGCCGGACCGAGACCGAAATCGACCCCCAGCGGTGCCGAGGCACTGCGCCGGGACGTGACCGAGTCCTGGGTGCGCTCGCTGAGCAGCGTCGACCCGAGCCGGGACAGCGCCCCGGTGACCGACGGGGGCGCGGTGCACCACCGCTGGAACGGCTCGCCGCTGCGCCGGCCGGTCGACGACCTCGCCGACGAGCTGCGCAGCATCGCGGAGGACGCGGGGTTCGTCACCGCGGTCACCGACGAGTCCGGCACCATCCTGTGGACGTGCGGCGGGCGCACCACGCGCCGACGGGCCGAGCGCGTCAACTTCGCGCCCGGCGGCCGGTGGGACGAGCAGGCCATGGGCACCAACGCCCTGTCCCTCGCGCTGCGCACCGGCCGCCCCAGCTCCGTCTTCTCCGCCGAACACCTGGTGACGGCCCTGCACGGCTGGGTCTGCTACTGCGCACCCGTTCACGGCCCGGACGGACGCGTCCTGGGCGTGCTGGACATGTCCACCACCTGGGACCGCTCGAACCCCCTCGCCATGTCCACCGTGCGCTCGCTGGTCGCCACCGTCGAGGCCCGGCTCCGCACCGAGCCGTCCCTGCGCCCCCGCGGGAACCCGGCCGCCCCCGTGCGGCTCACCTGCCTCGGCGCCGAACAGGCCGTACGCGACGGCGTCCCCCTTTCCCTGCGGCCCCGGCAGCTGGAGATCCTGACGCTGCTCGCGCTGGAACCGGACGGCTTCCCGCCCGAGCGGCTGCGCGAGGCCGTGTACGGCGACCGGCCGGTCACCGCGTCCACGTTCAAGGCGGAGATCTCCCATCTGCGCCGGGCCCTCGACGGCGGTGTCGCCACCCGCCGCTACGCGCTGACCACACCCGTGTCCTGCGACGCCGCCGATGTGCTGCGCGCGCTGGAGAACGGCGACGCGGACACCGCCCTGCGCCTGTACCGCGGCCCGCTGCTGCCCCGGTCCGAGGCGCCGGGCATCGAGGAGTGGCGCACCCACCTGGAGGTGGCGGTGCGCGAGGCGGTGCTCGCCAGCGCCCGCCCGGAGCACGCGCTGCGGTACGGCGAGCGGGTCCAGTACGACGTAGAGGTGCACGAGCACGCGCTGCGCCTGCTCGACCGGCGCGACACCCGCCGCGCCCTCGCGGCCGGCCGCCTCACCGCGGCCCTGCGCTGAGCGCTCCGCCGGAAGCGCGGTGATGCTGTATCAATATGCGGCTCCGCCGCGTGCGCGGGCCGGTGGGGGCTGGTCGCGCCCACGCGGCGGTAGCCGCACATTCCACACAGCCCCGCGCCCCTTGCGGGGCGCGATACCGCACCGGACTTCGCCAAGGCCGCTCAGGGCCTGTCCGACAGGCCCTGATGACACCCGGCCCGGCGCCGGGCGTGTGCGGCGCCAACCTCGCGCCAACCTCAGGAGCTCAGGGTGAACCGCATCACGACGGCGTGGGCCGTCGGACCGCACTCACCTTCCATCGAGGAGAGCCGCCATGGTGTACGCGCAGCCGGGAACAGACGGCAGCATCGTCAGCTTCGCCCCGCGATACGACAACTTCATCGGCGGCGGCTGGGTCGCCCCCGTGGAGGGCCGGTACTTCGAGAACACGACGCCGGTGACCGGCAAGACGTTCTGCGAGGTCGCCCGCTCCTCCGCCGCCGACATCGAGCTCGCCCTGGACGCCGCCCACGCGGCCGCACCGAAGTGGGGCCGCACGTCCACGACCGAGCGGGCGAACATCCTCAACAAGATCGCCGACCGGCTGGAGGAGAACCTCCAGAAGATCGCCGTCGCCGAGACCTGGGAGAACGGCAAGCCGGTACGCGAGACGCTGGCCGCCGACATCCCCCTGGCGATCGACCACTTCCGCTACTTCGCGGGCGTGGTGCGCGCCCAGGAGGGCAGCATCGCCGAGATCGACGCCGACACCGTCGCGTACCACTTCCACGAGCCGCTGGGCGTGGTCGGCCAGATCATCCCGTGGAACTTCCCGATCCTGATGGCCGCCTGGAAGCTGGCGCCCGCGCTCGCCGCCGGCAACTGCGTGGTCATCAAGCCCGCCGAGCAGACCCCGGTCAGCCTGCTGCTGGTCATCGAACTGATCGCGGACCTGCTCCCGCCGGGCGTGCTCAACGTCGTCAACGGCTTCGGCGTCGAGGCGGGCAAGCCGCTGGCCTCCAGCTCGCGCATCGCCAAGGTGGCCTTCACCGGCGAGACCACCACGGGCCGCCTGATCATGCAGTACGCGAGCGAGAACATCATCCCCGTCACGCTGGAGCTGGGCGGCAAGAGCCCCAACATCTTCCTGCCCGACGTCATGGCCGCCGACGACGACTTCCTGGACAAGGCCGTCGAGGGCTTCGTGATGTTCGCCCTCAACCAGGGCGAGGTGTGCACCTGCCCGTCCCGCGCCCTGATCCACTCGTCGATCTACGACGAGTTCATGGCCCGCTGCGTCGAACGCACCAAGGCCATCGTCAGCGGCGACCCGCTCGACCCGGCCACGATGATCGGCGCCCAGGCCAGCAACGACCAGTACGAGAAGATCCTCTCCTACATCGACATCGGCAAGAAGGAGGGCGCCGAGGTCCTCACCGGCGGCAGCCCCCGTGCCGTGGCCGGTCTGGAGGGCGGCTACTACATCGAGCCGACCATCTTCCGCGGCACCAACGACATGCGGATCTTCCAGGAGGAGATCTTCGGCCCGGTCGTCTCCGTCACCACGTACGACTCGGTCGACGAGGCCCTGAAGATCGCCAACGACACGCTGTACGGCCTCGGGGCCGGTGTGTGGACCCGGGACGGCAACACCGCCTACCGCCTCGGCCGGGAGATCAAGGCCGGCCGGGTGTGGACGAACTGCTACCACGCCTACCCCGCGCACGCGGCCTTCGGCGGCTACAAGAAGTCCGGCATCGGGCGCGAGACGCACAAGATGATGCTCGACCACTACCAGCAGACGAAGAACCTGCTGGTCAGCTACTCCGGCCAGAAGCTCGGATTCTTCTGATGGACGCCCGCACCAGGCGCGTCGAGCTGACACCGGCTGCCGAGGACCTGGTGCGGCGGCTCGCCGGGACGCACGGGCCGGTGATGTTCCACCAGTCCGGCGGCTGCTGCGACGGCAGCGCGCCCATGTGCTACCCGCGCGGCGAGTTCCGGGTCGGCGCCCAGGACGTGCTCCTGGGCCATGTCGCCGGCGACACCCCTTTCTGGATGAGTGCCGACCAGTACGCGTACTGGCGGCACACCCACCTCACCGTCGACGTGGTCCCGGGCCGGGGCAGCGGCTTCTCCCTCGAAGCACCCGAGGGCGTGCGCTTCCTGCTCCGTTCCCGGGTCCTCACCGACGAGGAGTGGGAACGCATCGAGGCGGAGCCGCCGCTCCCGACCGGTGCGGACACCGCCGACCGCCCCGACGATCGCCCGTGACACCGGGACACACGACGACCACCGCTCCGGCGCAGGCGGTGGCGACAGAGGGGCCGGACACCCGGTTGTCCGGCCCCGCTGTCCGGCCCTGCACCGTCCCGACCGGGCCGGGGTGCCCCTCCTTTCGGAGGGGGTGGGTACGCCCCGTCGCCCAGCTACGGAGCATCGGACAACCGCATAGCGTCAGAAGTGGCCTGGTGACGAGGCGGTTCCCACCGACGGGACTCGGCGGAGCCGCAGTCGGCCGTCAGCTTCCCTCACGGCTCCCCCGAACGGCGGCACAATCCCCGGACCGCCAGGAGGACCGCGAACGCCACGTCCCCTCTCCCGCCAGATTCGGGGCCGACCATGAGCACCACAATCCTCATCGAGACGAGAAGGCCGCCTGCCGCTCCCCTCACGGCGCAGTGGACCGCTCCTCAGCCGATCGTCTCCCGTGACCGGACGATGTCGCCCACCGTTCCTCTCGGCACCCGACCGACCGCCGGTCACGAGGCCGTCCTGGCCCTGCCGGCGGAGGTCCGCTGGGTTCCGGTGGCCCGCCGCTGCGTCGCAGCCGTCCTGGCGCAGTGGCGGTTCCCGTCCGCCGACCGCGAGTCCGCCGAGCTCGTCGTCAGCGAACTCGCCGCGAACGCCGCCGAGCACGGCCGCCACGACATGACCGTCCGCCTGTCCCTGTACGCCGGAGTCCTGCGCATCTCGGTGACGGACTCCGGCGCCCCGGCCCGGCCGCGACCTGCTCAGGACGCCGACCCCGACGAACACGGCCGAGGACTCGCCATCGTCGGGCTCCTGGCCGTGAAAGTCCGCGTCCACCAAGGACCGCTCGGCCGCCGGGTCGACGTGGACCTGCACGCGACAGCCACGGAACCATGAGAAGGCAGCGCTCGCCCGCTCGGCCTCGGGCCAACCGTGACGGGCAAGCTCGGCCGGGCCAACTGGGACGACAACGCGTACCACGGGTACGCCAACCAGTCGGTGAAACTGCAGTTCCGCAAGGCAGGCACCAGCACCTGCACCACGGTCAAGACCGTCACCACAAGTAGCGCCGGCAGCGGGTTTCACCCAAGCTCTGTGCACGCGCGAAGGCGTTCCCCAACTGGGCGTCCGACCGAACCCAGCAGAACACAGTGCCCGTTCGTGCACGCGCTCTGCCCACCGGTCTTCGCGCCCCGTGCCCACAGCGTGCCCGTAAGAGGGGACAACCACGGTCACCAGTGGTGCGAACCGACCCTGCGATCACCCAGAGAGATAGCATCCGTGCAGGTCAGTGGCATAGAGCCCACCCAAGCGCCGTCGCTTCCCAAGCTGAGAGCGCGAGTTCGATTCTCGTCACCCGCTCCATGTGAAACCCCCAGGTCAGAAACCCGGGGGTTCTTTGTTGTCCAGACCGGCGAGCGGCACGCGGTCAGCTACCGGTGGGCCTCCGCTTCGCACACTCGGCGCGGACCATGTCGTCCAGGTCGAGAGCGTGTCCGGTGTGACGAAGGTCGTAGAAGCGGAAGTCGTCGAGGAGGCCGACGGTGGCTCGGTCGAGGTGCTGCTTCAGCTCCTTGCAGGAACGACGGGAGTACGACGACACGGGCGCCCGCGTCGGACTTGGTCGGTCCGGGAGCGCGCTTGCCGTTGGTCCGCTCGGGCTCGGCGAGGCGAACGCGGATCACGAGGTTGTCAGCGCCGACGTCCCGGCGGCGGAGGCCGGCCGACTCTTCGGGGCGCATCGGGCCGACTCGCCGGCGTCGTGGTAGCGGTGCACGGTGATCAACAGGCGCGTCACGGCCGACGGCGGCACCAGGGAGATGGCGATCGCGACGGGGCGGCCCCGCCCCGACCTCGTCTCGGAATCGTCACAGCCCCCTGCCCCGTCCGGCCTGCGCATAGGGTGGAGCCGGTAAGTCCGCCACCGTGAGAGGTCTGTGATGCCCGAGTTCCCCTCGGACCCCGCCATCGCACAGTTCGGCCCCCAGGGGCTGCGCCGCATCAGCGTACCTGCCTCGTACGGAACCGTGCCGGCCTCGGCCCGCACCCACCTCGCGCAGGTCGGTGTGCCGCTGCACGTCGGCCCGTACTTCATTGCGGCGGACGACACCGACGGGCCCACCCTCGGGATGTACACCGGCCACCGCGGCGTCGCCCTACAGGGTGACTGGGCGGAGTGGGTGCGCATCGGCACCGACCGGCTGGCGCATCTGTGTGTCCGCACCGACGGCTCCGTACAGGCCCTCTTCCTCGGTCGCGACGAAGCCGCCCTGTACGTCAACTCGGACGTTGCCGCCTTCACCCACTGCGCCGCCGCCCTGGACCGCGCCCTCCCGGTGATCGCCGCCTCTGACGGACTCCAGTCCGCCGCTGAGGCGTTCGCCGCGCTGGTCCAGGAGATCCGGCAGATCGACCCAGGGGCCGTCACCGACCGGGAGAACTGGTGGTCGCGGGTGCTCGATGACGTCCGCCACACCCTCAACTTCCCCTTCTCGTCGGCCTTCGAGTACGTCGGCAAGGACGGCGCGAAGCAGATCGTCACCGCCCAGGCCGGTCCTGGCCGCCCCCACCCCGAGGAGCAGCTGTGGCAGCGGCTCTCCTCCGCCGGAGTGGAGCCCGAGCAGGTCCGCCGCGTCTACTGCGAACTCGAACCGTGCATGATGCCGGGCCACTACTGCTCCGCCTGGCTCCAGGCCGTCCTCCCGCATGCCGAGTTCACGCACAGCTTCGACTATGGCGACACTGCGGAGTCCCGCGAGGAAGGCATCAAGGAACTCATCACCCACGCCGCGCAGCAGGCCCGGCAGTGACTCGCCGCCCGGGTGCCGAAGGAACGGAGGTGGGTTCATGACCGCCGGTCCCGCCCCGCGCTGGTCCCGGCCCGCTTCCGGGCGGGAGCCCGCCGCGGCCGCCCTGCTCTCCTGGCTCGGCGACCCCCGCGCCCCGGGCCTCGCCGTGGTCACCGGCGCCGAGGGCAGCGGCAAGTCGCGGCTCCTCGCCTGGTTGATCGGCCACGGCACCCGGCCCGGCACCGTCAGCGAACGCCGCATCCACGGCTTCGTACCGCTGCCCGGCCAGACCGCGACCACGGCCGCCTGGATGCTCGGCGAACAGTTGTCGATCGCCGCCCGCTCCCCGGGCGACCTGCTGGCCGCGCTGGCCGCCGACCGGCGCCGCACCGTCATCGCGCTGCCCGAACTGCACTCCGCCGAGCAGCCCGGCTCCCTCGTCGACCTCGTCCTGGGCCTTGCCTCGTTGGAGCACGTCCGGGTACTTGTCGAGGTCCGATCCGGTACGGAATGGGCGCAGGCGCTCACCGCCGGACCCTGCGCCCGCATGGACCTGGACGAGCCCCAGTGGACCGACGAGGCCCGCCGCGCGTCCTGGGACGCAGCCCACCCCGCCGGCCCGGCCGGGCCGGCGGGGCAGGACCCGGAGCCGGAGGAACCGTTCGAACTGGACGATCCCGCCTCGGTCTGCGCCGCCGACGCCTGGAGCGTGACCACTGCGTACGAACGCTCCGAGGAGAGCCACGGCGGACTGCGCGCCGCCTGGCTGCGGGCCGGCGCCTCCCTGACCCGCGAGCAGCCGGCCGCCGAACGCGCCCTGGTCCTCCTCGCCGCCCTCGGTGACGCCGGTGATCCGCGACTGCCGGCCACCCTCACCTCCCTTGTCCGAGACGCCTCCTGGACCGTCGTCTGGCACCGGGTGCGCGGCGACGTCACCCCACCGTGGCCCGGCCCGGTCCGCTCCCTGGCGACCGGTACCGGCCCCCTGGCCGGGCAGCTCGTCGTCGCCGACCACCAGGGCACCGTGCGTGTCCTCGACGCGGAGAGCGCCCGCTCCGTCGGACGCCTCCCGCACTCCGTGCCCGGCCTCCGCGCCACTGCCGAGCACGGCGACGGCACCGTCAGCGTCCTCGACGAGCACGGCCTCCTGCACACCCAGCGCGCCGCCGAGTCCGCAAAGCCCAAGGGGCTCGCCGCCCTCCTCGACGACGGCCTCTCCGGGCAGGAGCAACTCCTCAAAGCCGTACAGGAGTACACGCAGCGTCAGCAGGAGACGGTCACCGCGCTGACCGGCGCCGGGGACCGTGTCGTCCTCGGTGACGCCGCCGGAACAGTGCACGTGGTGACCGTCGGCGCCGAGCCGCGTACCGCCACTCTGCACCGGGGGCGCGTCACCGCGGTCGCCGGGACCGCTCTGCCCGTCTCCGCGGAGGGTGACACCGTCCTCCTGCTGTACACGGGCAGCGCCGACGGCACCGTACGCGCATGGGCCCCCCACACCGACCCCATGCCCGAGCCGGTGGCCGCCCGCAACTGCGCCGTCAACGCGGTGGCGGTGGCGCTGGCCGACGCCGGGCTCGTCCTCGCGATCGCCTGGGCCGACGGCCTCGTCGAACACCGAGCCCTGGACGACGACCGGCTGCGCACCTTCCACCCCGGCAGCCAGGCGCACGCCCTTGCCTTCACGGCGGAAGGGGACCTGGTGGTGGGGACGGACGAGGCACTCGTGCGGCTGCGGGGGCGGTGACGACTGCCACGCGGTGAACGGCGGACACCCCCATGGCGCCGGCCATCGGGGTACGTGCCGGACAGCCACTGGCAGTGCGCCTGACAGTTGCATTTCGTTGCATTGCGTGCCCCCGTGCGAGAGCGGTCAACTCCGCCGCAATTCACGTCAGATGGAACTCTCGTCACAGAACCGTGACGCGACCGCGTTTACCCTTGTGTACCTGACAACCTGCCCCGTTAGCTGTTGGGGCTGGAGTTGCAGTAGTTGACGGGGGACGGAGCGCGCGGCCATGGGTCTGGTACTGCCGAACATCATCGACGAGGCACTCGACCTCATCGGGGTCAACTGGCCCAACGTCGACGAGGACGACTACTTCGAGATGGCGACGTCCATGCGGGACTTCGCCGAGAAGTTCGAGGGTCACGGCGGCAACGCGCACAAAGCCGTGACCCGCATCCTCGACTCCTCCGAGGGCTGGGCCGTGGAGTCCATGAAGAAGCACTGGTCGCACGTGAAGACCGGTCACCTGGAGAAGATCCCCGAGGTGGCACGGCTGTTCGCGGACGCCTGCGACGGTGTCGGCCACGTCATCCGCGGCATGAAGGTCAAGGCGGGCGTCGAACTCGGTGTACTCGCCGCCACCATCGTCGCCGAACTCGCCGCCGCCCCCCTGACCTTGGGCCTCTCCGCCGCGGTCGCCGCCGGTGAGATCGCCCTGATGCGCACCATCGTGAAGCGGCTCATCGACGAGGCGGTCGAGCAGATAGTCGACGAGCTCATAGCGAAGGTCACCGAGCCCGTCACCGGCAAACTGCGGGAACTCATCTCGGACAAGGTCCTCGACCTGGCCGAGGGAGCCTTCAACCCCGGTGACAAGCCGGGCGGCATGAAACTGGCCTCCGCGGGCGGCAGCGGCGGCTCCGGCGGCGAGGGCAAGAAGACGGTCATCGACCACTTCGAGTTCCAGGACGGCGCCGACAAGGTCTCCGGCCACGGGAGCAACTTGGGCGGCCAGTCCGGGATCCATCTCGGCAAGTCGAAGAACACCTTCGGCAAGACCAAGGGCAAAGACACGTTCACCCAGGCCTTCGACGGCATTCTCGAAGAAGCCATCGACGGCATGGAGAAGGCCGCCAAGAAGGTGACCGACCACGTCACCGACACCATTCCGGACCGTGTGAAGGCTGCTTCCCGGCACCAGAAGCGCAAGGACCGCGACGTCGGCGACGAGGCCGAAAAGGTCGACGTCAAGAAGGTCAAGAGTGACGGCGACACGCCCATGTACCTTCTCAGTGACGACGGTTCGATACGCCAGTTGCACCCCGACGGGACCACCAGTCCCGTCCGTTCCGACGACTCCTCCGGAGTGAAGGACGTACTGGGCGACAAGGCCTGGTACCCGTGGAACAACAAAGGGGAGAAACAGCGCAAGAACAATCCCGACAAGGGCAACACGGTCAACTCCACGAAGGTCGCGCCCGGCTCCACCGATCTGGCCCGCGCCACCCAGCTCGGCCGCTACGCCAACCGCACCGAACGCCCCGATTCCTACATCCCCGGCGGCAACTATGCCTCAGCGCTGTACGACGACGGCAAGGGGAATCGTTTCATCCTGGTCGGCGCCAGCGGCGAGGCACACTCCGAACGTTCCATCGGACACCCGCTGATCAAGAACGGGCACGAGGGCAACGTCAGCGAGCTCTACACGGAACGTGAGCCCTGCCAGAAGAATCCCAAGTGCAACAAGTATCTTGCGAGGGAATTCCCCGACAATCTCGAGGTCACCCACAGCGCGAAATACGACCAGTCCGAAAAGGGGCCGAACGGCGAAGAACTCAGCAAGTACAAGAAGGACCGCGAGCACCGCGCCTACGTCAAGTGGCTGCACGAACAGTGGGACCAGCACGGTGTCGCCGGCGGACGCACTGATACAGTGATGAACCTCTCGCCCTCGGAAAGCAAGTTCGCTCCGTAATGGGGCGGGTGAGCGGGCGGGGCGGAATCGGAGTCACCGGAAGCGCCTCGATCCGCAACGCTGTTGTCGTGACCGCTTCCGTCCACTAAAGTCCCACGGCGCCCGTGGCGCCACCGAGTTCGGAGTTCCGGCAGTGCTTTTCGACGTCACCCGCAGCGAACTCGTCGATATCTTCGGCGAGGACCGACTCGCGACCATCCCCGCCACCGCCTTCCCGCCCGTCGCCGCGAACACCGAGGGCGCCCGCCTCCTGCAAACCGTCGGCGTCCCCACCGGGACGCTCCTGCTGCGTCAGCCCGACGAGGACGACGGCCTGCTGCCTCTCGTCCAGGACGTCGTCTACATCGAGGACTTCGAGGACGCTGCGGAGGACGCGGGTGACTGGCCCGTCATCGGCTGGCTGCTCAACGCGCACCTCGCCCTCGACCCCGTATCCGGCAAGGTGCACGCCTTCGACCCCGACGAGGAGACCGTGGTCGAACTCCACGCGGACGTCTCCTCCCTCGTCCAGGTCACCCTCCGGCTCCAGCGCCTGCTCGAGGAGTTCACCTTCAGCGGCGACGAGGACGAGGAGGAAGCCGACTTCGAGCGCCTGGAGCGCGAGGTCGAGCGCATCCGCGAGGAGACGAGCAGCATTGACCCGCTCCCCTTCCAGGACGACGAGACCGTCTGGTCGGTGGTCGGCGAGGAGATTGCCGCGGGCCAGCGCTTCAAGGGCAACAGCCCGGGAGCCCGCTCGCTCTACGGGTGATCGCCGACCGATGTCGCCCACGCACCGCGCGGTCTGCACGGTGCGCAGGCCGCCTTCCTGCGGACCGGTCTCCTCATCGACCTGCCCGACCAGCTCCACACTCTGCCTGTCCCCGGCCTGACCACCCGCCCCTTCACCCCGTACGTAGCGCACCGCATCAGCCGTGGACAGCCCACCCCGTCCAACTCGTCACCATCACCGCCCTGACGGGGTCTGTACGGTCACTGGACAGACCCCCTGACGTCGGCGGCGGAAACGCGTCAGGCAACGTCGTGGATGTTGTGCTCGATCAGGTCGGATGCGTGCCGGGCGACGGCGCGGTAGTCGGCGTCGTCGTGGAGGACAGCCAGGCCGTGGTGAGCCGCTGTAGCGGCGATGATGAGATCCACGGCCGAGGCACTGCGATGCTCCCCGGCCTGGGCCATACGGTGTTGCACGGAGCTGATCCAGCGCCCTGCGTTCTTCGGTACCGAGACGTCGGGGTAGAGGTCGGTGAACATTTCCGCGATCTCGTCGTACTCACGACTGCTTCGGGCGCTGTACAGGAACTCGGCCCGCTGCGCGTAGCAGGATGCAATGGCCCCGGCATCGATCGCGTCGTACCAGGCTGATTGCAGTTGCGGGTCGCGGAGCAGCCGGACCAAGCCGGACGTGTCGAGCAGGTAGATCACCGGCTGTGCTTCTCCGCCCGATGCAACCGCTCAGCGTCCTCGACGGCACCCCACTCTCGCGCGCGCTCGAAGTGACGGCTGATGCGCGCCGCACGCTCCTGCTGCTCAGCGTAGAAGTGCAGGGCGAGATTGACCGCCTCCTTCTTGGTCCTGACCTTGGACAAGGCCATAGCGCGTTCCAGGGCGTCGTCGTCGATGTCGATCTGGGTCACAGACATGTGGCACCTCCCACGCAATGTTGGTGATGTACATAGAAGAATACGGCACCAACATTCGCAGGTCCACGCATTAGGCGGGCCTCATTGCGCGGAGACCGTGCTGGTCAGGAAGCCTGACGAAGGCGCTGTGCACGACGCTCGCGCCGACCGGGTCATCGCTGTGCGACTGCAAGCCCATGCGTCGGCACCCCGCCACGCGCAGAAGCTGGCCGTCCCCGAAGTCCCTGCCGAGCCTCCATAAGGTTGGCCGTACGGACTCGTGCCCATAGCGTGCCCGTAAGACCGGATAACCACGGTCAACAGCGGCGCGAAACGAACCCTGAACGCTGCGCTGGAGACGGTGTAGGCGCAGGTCAGCAGCCTTGTTGCCGCCCAAGCGTCATCGCTTCCCAAGCTGAGAGCGCGAGTTCGATTCTCGTCACCCGCTCCAGAATGAAACCCCAGGTCAGTGGCCTGAGGTTTTGTGTTGCCGGAGAATCTCCCCAGACGCAGACCTGTCGAGCACCCGAAGATTGGGGCACGGGGAGGGCGCGAGTGCTTGGCGGATGCCACGACGCAAGCGTTCGCCTATCCGAGCCCTCAGCCTGCTGTTCCTCGGCGAGGCCGAGTCACGTGCCCCTTCGCCTGAAGGCGACGACTGCCCAAGTCCCTTCTATGACTGGGACTTCAGCACCAGGACGCTCGCGTCAAAGTGGCAGATCGTCGGGCAGTACCCGGAACGCCTTGTGGCGGCCCAGCGGGCGCACGGCCCGGAAGTCGCGCCGGTCGAGGGCGAGGATCGCGTCGGTGTCGTAGTCCGCAGCCAGCGCCACGTTCACCGCATCGGCGAGGTCCAGGTCCAACGCTGCGTAGCGGACACGGACGGACTGAGCGGCGCC
This sequence comes from Streptomyces sp. KR55, assembly GCF_052245645.1. NCBI lineage: Bacteria > Bacillati > Actinomycetota > Actinomycetes > Kitasatosporales > Streptomycetaceae > Streptomyces > Streptomyces sp. KR55. The sequence continues at coordinate 26,383 of NZ_JBQQCE010000032.1, forward strand.
CAGGTGGTCCTCTGTGATCTCCGGCATGACGACACGGCCCCGGCTCATCCAGCGGCGGAGATCGCCGACCGCGCTGACGGCGGCTTCGCGCCCGAGTTCGCGTGTGACGACGTGGTCGAGTTCCGCCAGCAGAAGTGGGACATGACCAGGAGACCGGCCGCCATGATCGCCTCATTCGCAGCCCCGTGTTCTGGATGCGTCGAGTCGAGAGCGGCCAGGAGACCGGACGTGTCCGCAATGACGATGATCACGCGGCAGTTCCGGGACCCGTCTCGCGGCGGACCGCGTCGGCGACCGCCTCACGGACCTCCGCCTTGGACGGCGTCCGTCCCGGTCCCTCGAAGGTGCGCGAGAAGAGCGGCTCGTCCCAGACGCGGTTCGCCATCGCGGCGAGGTGGATGCCCTGGCGGATGATCTCGGCCTCGCTTATGCCCCGACGCTTGGCCGCCTCCTTGATGATCGCCAGGTCTTCCGGGTCGGCGTAGACGTTCGTGCGCTTCATGGACATGTACCAGGAGTAGTTCATGTACCAGATTGACGTATGGCGCCCTTTCGGGGAGGGGCGCTGGAGACCTGGGCCTTTTCGTTGTGCGCGGTGATCGGTCACTGCCGCTGCTCCCCATCCCGCCCCAGAGGTCATGTGCAGGCAAAATGCTAGGATCCGGCCACTTGCCTGGGGGGTATCCGGACGTCATATGTGCCGCGGGTCCATGACCCGCGGCTCGACGGCGTACGCACATGTCTCTCCAAGCCTTCGCCTACCGTCCCCGGAGAGGTCCTGCATGGGCAGACGTGCGCTCGTACGAGGCGCCACCGCCGCCGCTGTTTCCTTCACGCTCGCCCTCGGGCTCGGCCCGCTGACGGCCGGCAGTGCGCATGGGGAGACGGTCACCGGAGAGGTGGTCGTGCCGGCCACCACGTCCATGGTTCCCCGGACGGGTCTGCTGAGCGCGGGGCCCTCGGGGTTCCTCCGGTACGAGGAGGGGCGTGGCCAGCTGTGGACGACGTACGACGGTGTCGACACGGTCGTCGACGCCTCGGGCACGGACGCGTACGGCGTCACGAGTGCCGGCGCGGGCTCGGACGTCGTGGCCCGCTACGACAGCTCCGCCAGGACCGTGACGCTGCGTAACATGGCGTCCGGTCAGGTCAGTACGGTCGCGCTTCCCGACGGGCACTCGTACTTCAGCACGCTCGGGTCGACGGTCGTCACGACAGCGGGAACCCCGGGCGCCGACTCCGTGTGGCATCTGCTGGACGCTCAGGACGACGGCTCCGTCACCGATCGCACGGTGGAAGGCGTCCCCTCCGGCGTCTACCTGTGGTCCGCCGCGGGGCTGGGTGACGCGCACGGACAGGTGGTGCGCTACCGCAAGGGCGACGACGAGGTCACCGGGTGGCTCGATGTCGAGCAGGGGCGTTTCACCGCCCTGCCGTACACCGTGCGGTCGTGGTACTACCTGGTCGCGCTCAGCCCCACCCACCTGGTGTGGTTCTACGACGGCACCCTGCACGTCGCCTCCCGCCAGGACCCGACCGCCGCCGTGCGGACCGTATCGGTCGGCGACATCGCGCAGGTGCTGGGCCTGGTCGGCGACACCGTCATCGTGTCCCGGTACGACTCCTCCCTGGGCCGCTACGACACCAGCCGCGCGGTCTCGCGGGTCGAGGCCGTCCCCCTCGACGGCTCCGCGCCGCGGACGCTGCTGGCCAGGACGTCACGGCAGGCCATGCCGACTCCGGACGGCGGGCTCCTGGTCGCGGGCGGCGCCGACACGGACCACTGGGGCGTCTCCATCATCGAAGCCGCCGAGAGCGGCGGGGTCACCGTGCGCCGGATCGCGGACGCGTACCCCCGGCAGACCGCTCACACCGTCTCCCAACTGACCCTCGCCCAGGGGCGGTTGACCACCATGGAGCAGGATCCCGTGGGTGACTGGACGTATCTCCACACCCGTGAGACCGGCGTGGCCGACTCCCCCACGGCAGGGGCTCGCACCACCCGCGGCCGTATCGCGCTGGAGAACTACTCGGAGGGCCGCCCGCGCATCCTCGACACCGGCGACGGCCGGACGGTCATCTCCGGCTACGGCACGAGCGCCGGCCAGCAGCCCCAGCTCCTCGGGTCCACCCAGTCGCTGCCCGGCACCCGGATCGACAGCTCCCGCAGCTACCAGACCGCGACCGCCGCGGGCGGCCGTTTCGCCGCCCTGACCAGGCCGTACGACAGCACTGGCGCGGCGGAGACCCGGATCGTCGACCTCGACACCGGGCGCACGGTGTACACGACGACGGAGACCGTGCGGGCGATATGGGGCACCACCCTGTGGGTGATGTCCGGCAACGACACCGTGGTCCCCGTCGACCTGCTGACCGGGCAGCAGGGCGAATCCGTGTGGTTCGGGCGCGGCTGCCTGCTGAACGACTTCCAGGCGGTCGGCCGGTGGCTGCTGTGGAACTGCGTGCTCAACTCGGAGGGCCAGGGCGTCTACGACACCGTCACCAAGCGGAACCTGACGCTCGTGTCGGGCTCCGACTGGCAGCAGGCGCAGCTCGGCGACGGCTTCGTCGCGACCGTCGAGGCCGGGCAGCTCAAGGTGATCGACGTGCGCAGCGGGACGCCCGTGTCGCACACCGCCGGGAAGTTCGAGGGCAACGCCTGGGACGTCGACCCGTACACTGGCGTGATCGCCCAGCTCCGCTCCGACAACACCATCCGCCTGACCTCCAGCGACGTCCCCGTCTCCGCCCTCGTCCAGCGCGACGCCACCGTCGCCACCTCGGTGGACGTCAAGGGCGGCGCCGCGCAGTGGAGCCCGAAGTGGTGGCTGAACAAGCCCGCGGCCTCCTGGAAGCTCGTGATCAACAACAAGGCCGGTACGGCCGTCCGCACCCTCTCGGGCGGTCTGGTGCGCGGTGTGGTGACTCCGGCGTGGAACGGCAAGGACGGCTCCGGCCGGCTGGTGCCCAACGGCGCCTACACGTGGACGCTGACGGTCACCCCCGCGGACGGGCAGGGCGCGGCGCTGACGAAGACGGGGACGGTGAAGGTCACCGGCGCGGCAGCGGCGTGGCGGGACTTCGTCGGGTCGGACGGCTTCGGCGAGTTGATGACGCTGAACGGCTCGGGCGGGCTGACGTACCAGTACGGGACGGGGAAGGGAACGTTCACCGGGAAGCGGACGGGCTCCGGATGGCCGACGACGGTGAAGGTGGTGCCCTTCGGCGACCTGAGCGGGGACCGGTGCAACGACGTGCTCGTACGGTTCAGCAGCGGCGCGTTGCGCGCCTACCGGCCCGCGTGCGGGGCGGCGGTGACGCCTTCCACCGCGTACACCTCGCTGGGCACGGGCTGGAACCAGTACGACGTGCTGACCTCGCCCGGGGACATCAGCGGTGACGGCCGGGCCGACCTGATCGCCCGCCAGTCCTCGACCGGCGACGTCTACCTCTACAAGGCGACGAGCACGGGCAAGCTCTCCGCCAAGGTGAAGATCGCGTCCAAGTGGACGGGTTACAAGAAGATCGTGGGCGCGGGTGACCTCAACGGCGATGGTTACGGCGACCTGCTGGCGCAGGACAAGTCGAACGAGCTGTGGCGCTACGACGGCACCGCGACCGGCAAGTTCAAGAGCCGCGTGAAGGTCTTCAACGACTGGGGTTCGTCGTACAACGTGATCGTGGGCGTGGGCGACATCACCGGCGACGGCAGAGCCGACATCGTCTGCCGCGACACCTCCGGCACCGTCTGGCGCAACAACGGCAACGGCAAGGGCTCCTTCGGCGGCCGTACGAAGATCGCCACCGGCTGGCAGGGGTACAAGGGCCTGTTCTGAGCCGGTCTTCGCCACTGCCCCGCGGGCCCGGACGCCGTAGTTCGTCCGGGCCCGTTCAATGCCGCAGGCCCAAAGCACCCCGGGTCAGCACTGCCCGGCGAATGAACCGCGGGCGCATTCTGGCTCTGCCCCTGGTCCGGATGTCGGGTGCGCCAATCAGTCGCGCACACAACGCCGTTCGGCAAGCTTGAACCACCCTGCGCCACGCCGTGCTCGCACGGCTTTACCGTGGTGCCGAACCACACAGTCCGGGGCCGTGCCCAATCCCTGCCCGTAAGAGCGGACAACCACGGTCAACAGCAGGGCCTGGCCCTGCTGTGGGACAGCGCGGCCTCCGCCGCACGGTCCCTGCCGGCGCTCGCCACGAAGACGTTCGGCTGCGCGCCGTCCCACCGCTGGGCCTTCGAACTGGACGAAGCACTCCAGCCGAAACCGGGCGGCCCCCTCGGGCTCCCGCAGGAGCTGAGCCTCCTGCTCCACGCCTGAAACCCCGTACTCCGCGCCCTCGGGAGCGAACGGCGCCAAGTCCGCCGGTTCCTGCCCCGGAGCCAGCCGCAGCCGGAGCGGCAGGCCGGTCGAGGTGGGCCGGATCATGCCCCGACGAGGAGGCACCGGCCGGACCTCACGGCGGGTGGTCGCCTTGACGGCCAGGGCTCGCCACCGGGGCGGCTCGACCGTCAGGCCGCACGCGTCCATGGTCGAGGAGCACGACCTGGGGGTTTGTTGTGTGTCGGTCGTCAGGTGGGTACGGCACCCACCAGGCCGCCGTCGATGACGAGGTCCTGGCCGTTGACGTAGGACGCGTCGGAGGAGGCGAGGAATGCCACGGCGGCAGCGACCTCTTCCGGGCGTCCGAAGCGGCCGGCGACGATCCGTCCGGTCAGCGCCTCCGCCTCCGGCGCGCTCAGTGCGGCGTAGGGGTACATCGGAGTGTCGATGTAGCCGGGGCTGATGGAGTTGACCCGGATGCCTCGCGGGGCGAGTGCGGCGGCGAGTGTTCGGGCCAGGTTGTGCACAGCGGCCTTGGTCGCCGAGTACAGGGTGAGGACACTGTTGCCTCGGTGGAGGGTCCAGGACGCGTTGATGACGACGGAGCCTCCGTCCGCGAGGAGCGGCAGTGCCCTCTGCACGGTGAAGAACACTCCCTTGAAGTTGATGTCGACACCGTGGTCGAAGTCGGGCTCGGTGACGTCCTCGAACGGCAGGAACACCCCGGTGCCCGCGTTCACGAAGAGGCTGTCCAGGCGGCCGCGACGGGCACGGACCGTGTTCATCAGTGCGTCCACCGCGCCGAGGTCGGCGGCATCGGCCACGACCCCCGAGGCGTTGCTGCCGAGTTGCCGGACGGCGGCGTCCAGCCGTTCGCGGGTGCGGCCGGTGACGACGACGTGGGCGCCTTCGGCGATGAGGCGGTGTGCGGTCGCCAGGCCCATTCCGCTGGTGCCGCCGGTGATGAGGACGGTCTTACCGGTGAAGCGGTTCATGCCGGTGCTCCCCTCAGGGTGTGTGCCATGTGATCGGCCAGGTGGGGCAGCCAGTCGGGGCGGGCGTTGCCGAGGAGGTGGTCGCCGTGTGGAACCGAGAGATACGTGCCATGGGGTGCCGTGCGGGCCAGCGGCTCGCCGTTGGTCACGCCGGGGATGACGTCCTGGCCTCCGTCCACGACCAGCAGCGGTGCCGCGATGCGCGGTGCCAGGGCGGTGAGGTCCACCTGGCGGGCGAAGTCGCGGGCGGCGGCGTCTCCGCCGGTGCGGCGGGCCATGATGTCCCGTACGGGCGGGGGCAGTTGCTCCCAGTCGAGGCGGAAGGGGCCACTGACGGTCGCCACCGCGGCCACGCGCGGCTCCAGTGCCGCGGCGCGGGCCGCGAAGTAGCCGCCCAGACTGAGGCCGACCAGGCCGACGCGGGTGATGCCGAGCGCGTCGACAACCCGGCCCACGACCTGCTCGTAGTCCGGCCTGAGCGTCGTCGTGGCGGCGAGCACGCCCTGCCCGGGGCCGTCCATGATGAACACCGCCAGGCCCCTGGCCAGCAGCGCGGACGCCAGATCCAGGAACTCCTCCTTGGCCGAGTCCAGGCCGGGGACGACGACCACGGTGCCGGGGGCGCCGGTGGGGCCGCGCAGCCAGCCGGTGAATCCCTCGCCGGTCACGCGCCGCGCACCGGGCTCCAGCAGGGTGAGGGACCGGTTCAGGGCGTCGTCCGCCTCGGCTGCGGCGCGCTGTGCCTCTCCGTCATGCGTGAGCGTGGCGAGGTGGAACCACCGGGCCGCCATCAGCAGGTGCTCACCCGCGGAGACGGAGGACTCCGCCTTCTCCGCCCGCTCCAGGTGGGCGTGTCCGGTGCGCAGCAAGGACGGTCCCCAGTCGGCGACGGAGGTGAGGCCCTCGGTGACCCGACGGTATTCGTGGGGGTCGACGCCCGCTCCGGTGGCGCGGGTCCACTGGGCGGCGGTGAAGGCGGCAGCGGTCATCGTTCTTCTCCCGTCGTCAGTACGGCCTTGCCGCGTATCCGGCGCTCCCGCAGGTCGACCAATGTGTCGGCGGTCCGGGTCCAGTCGGCGATCCGCCCGGTCTCCGGGTGCAGCCGCCCTTGTTCCACGAGGCGCACCAGTGTCGCGAGATCGGCGCCGTACGGCGCACCGGCGTAGTGGAAGTGCTGGATCCTGACGCGTTCGGGCCCACCCAGGAGGTCGAAGAAGTCGAGGGTCACCGGGGTGCGGCTCGCCTGGCCGAACCAGACGAGTGTGCCGCCCGGGCGCACCTTGGACAGGGCGACCGGAAGATGCGGACCGCCCGTGGACTCCAGTACGACGTCGAACGGTCCTCGTGCCGCCGCAACCTCTTGCACCACCTCCGCCCCCAGCTCGGCGAGCCGCTCGCCGCGTACCGGCGTGGCCGTCACCGCGGCCAGCTCGGCTCCGGCCCCGACGGCCAGCTCGGTGACGTAGTGGCCCACCCCGCCCGAGGCGCCGGTCAGCAGCACCCGCCGGCCGGCCAGGGAACCGACTGTACGCAGCAGCCGCAGCGCGGTGATCCCGGCCAAGGGCAGGGCCGCCGCCCGTACGCAGTCGATGCCGTTCGGCAGCACCGCGAGGGAGTGCGTGGGCACAGTGGCGTACTCGGCCCATCCGCCGTGCGCCGTATGCCCGACCACGCGGGTGCCGACACCGGGGCCCGAGCCGTCGGCCGCGGCCTGCACCACGAGCCCCGCGATGTCCTTGCCGGGCAGCAGGCCGGGCCGAGGCTGTTCCAGGAGGAAGGTCTCGCCCCGGTTCGGCGCGAACGCCTCGACCTTGATCAGTACCTCATCGGGCTCCGGGACGGGCTGGGGGACTTCCGCGAAGGCGACCGGACGCGCCGCGTCCCCCGTGGGAATCAGTCTTCGCATGCGGAGAATGCAACCGCCGCGTGCACCCCGTGATCCAACAACGATCAGGCGAGATCGACAACGTTCGGTTGTCGCCTAAGGTGGAAGCCGTGGATCTCGACCTGGCGCAGGTACGTGCCTTCGTACGCGCGGCCGAGGAACTGCACTTCGGGCGGGCGGCCAGAGGCCTTGCCATCTCCCAGCAGGCACTGTCCAAGAGGATCGCGCGACTGGAATCTCTGCTCGGCACCCCGCTGTTCCACCGCCACGGCACCGGGGTACGCCTCACCGAGAGCGGAGCACGTTTCCTCCTGCCGGCCAAGCAGGCCCTGACCGCTGCCGACGCCGCGGTCGCCGCTGCGGTCGGCGAACACCGTCCGCTGCGCGTGGACGTCTGGGGGCACCTCTATGCGCCGATGCGGACGCTGGCCCGGATCGCCGGTGAAGCCGGGGAGTTGGCGCTGGGACACGGGCGCGACCTGCCGTCGGTGACGGCGGCGCTTCTGCACGGTGACATCGACGTCGCCTTCGGCCGGGTTCACCCCCCGCTGCACACCGGGCTGGCCCACCGTCTCGTCCGCCTCGAACCGGTGGACGCCGTACTCAGCGCCGACCATCCGCTCGCGGCCGAGCCGGTGCTCCGGCCGGAACAGCTGCGCGGCAGCGTGTTGTGGGCGCCCGGTGCTCTGGACCGGCTCGACTTCCTCCACCAGTTCGCCGACCGATTCGGCATCCACGACTGCGCCACGAGCATCAACCTGGGCCTCGCCCACTTCCTCACCGAAGTGGCCCGGGATCCGCGACGCTTCGCGCTGCTGCCCGCCGACGTACCCCTGCCGGACATCCCCGAGCTGCGCTCGGTCCCGCTGGTCGGCCCCACCCCGCTGTACGCCTGGTCACTGCTGTGGCGCACCGACAACGGGCACCCGGGACTGAGCAGTCTCACCGCTGCCTGCGCCGCGCAAGCCGGCCGGCTCCGTTGGCTGGAGTACGACCCGTCGCGCGACTGGTTACCCGAACCGCCCGCGAACGCATCTCGGGACAGCACGCGGTGAGTGGTACGCCCAGGCCGGCCTACGGGCACGCCCCTGCCGTGCCTTGCGTACGGTCGCGTCGAGTCCGGCAGCAACTGCCTGCGAAGTGGCCCGCCGTGCTCTCGGTCGTCGCGGTGAGCGCGCTCCTGCCCGGCGCGTGCCCAGGCATCACCGCCGTCGCCGCGCACGATCCGCATGTGCCGGTGCGCCCCGGTGCCATGGGCCCACGAGCAGTCGGCCAAGGACGCGCTCTCCTCACCACGTACGCTTAGGCAATCCTTAGCTAATGGATAGTGGATACGGGAAGGGCGCATGTCAGGAGTCGCGAGCCGACGTGTCGGCTGGATGGCCGTCGCCCTTCTTCTCTTGCTGCTGGCCGTGGTGCTGAGCCTCGCGGTCGGCAGCCGCGCGATCGCCCCCTCGGCGGTCCGGGACGCGCTGCTGTACGGCGGCACGAGCGACGACGCCCAGGTCGTACGGGCGCTGCGGGTGCCGCGGACGGTCGTCGGTGTGCTGGTCGGGGTCGCCCTCGGCGTTGCCGGAACGGTTCTTCAGGGCATCACCCGCAACCCCATCGCCGAGCCCGGCATCCTCGGCATCAGCCAGGGCGCCTCGCTCGGCGTCGTCTGCGCCATCACCTTCTTCGGGGTGCACACGCTGAACGGATACGTCTGGTACGCCTTCGCGGGCGCGGCCATCGCCGCGGTGTGCATCTACGTCGTCGCCAGTAGCGGACGCGGGGGCGCCTCGCCGGTCAAGCTCGCGCTCGCCGGTGCCGCCATGAACGCCTTCCTCGCCTCCGTCGTCACCGGCATCCTCACCACCGACGCCCGTGCCCTGGACGAGTTCCGGTTCTGGGACGTCGGCTCGATCGCCGGCCGGGACGCCTCGATCGTCGGGCAGACCTGGCCCTTCCTGGTCGCGGGGCTGCTGCTGGTACTGGCCATGGCCCGCGGGCTGGACGCGCTCGCGCTCGGCGAGGACATCGCGCGGGGGCTGGGCCGCAACGTGGCGCTGCTGCGCGCGACCGGCGCCCTCGGCGCGACCGTGCTCACCGGCGTCGCGGTGGCCGCCGCGGGCCCGATCGCCTTCACCGGCCTCGCCGTCCCGCACATCGCCCGGGCCCTCGTCGGCCCCGGGCACCGCTGGCTGCTGCCCATGGCCGCCGTGCTGGGGCCGGTGATGCTGCTCCTCGCGGACGTCCTCGGGCGGGTCGTCGTACGGCCGTCGGAGGTGCCAGTGGCCGTGATGACCGCGTTGGCCGGGGTGCCGTTCCTGGTGGTCCTGGTACGGCGGAGGAAGCTGGTGACGGCATGACCCAGGACACTCTCCGGCCTCCGGGGCATGCCGTCCTGCGCGCCAGGAAGGGCAGCTTCCTGCTCCACCGCAGGAGCCTCCTCGTCGCCGTCGTCCTCACCGCGCTGCTCGCGGCCACCGTCGTCGCGTCCCTGTGCGTCGGAGAGTCGTTCGTCGCGCCGGGCGAGGTCGTCCGCGTGCTGCTGGGTCTGCCCAGCCCCGACGAACTGGTCGTCGGCACGCTCAGGTTGCCGCGTCTGGTGACCGGACTGCTGGTGGGCGCGGCGTTCGGGGTCTCCGGCGCGCTGATCCAGACCGTCGCCCGCAATCCGCTGGCCAGCCCCGACGTCATCGGCGTGACGCACGGGGCGGGCGCGGCGACGGTCGCGGCGATGACGTTCGGCGTCACCTCCTACGCCGTACTCCCCTACGTCTCCGTCGTCGGCGGTCTCGCGGCGGCGCTGCTCGTCTATCTGCTCGCCTGGCGGCGCGGGCTGCACGCCGCCCGGTTCGTGCTCGTCGGCATCGGCATCTCGGTGGTCCTCGGCTCCCTAACCCG
>NZ_JBQQCE010000320.1:0-11471 GCF_052245645.1 Streptomyces sp. KR55
GTGCGCCAGCCCCCGTTGAGCTCGGCCAGGACACGCACGGCGTCGTTGCCGGAGCTGAGGAACACCCCGCGCCACAGGTCGGTGACGCGGTACGCGCCCCCCTCCTCGACCCCGACCAGGCTGCTGCCCGAGCCGACGCCCGACAGCTCCTCGTCCGTGACCCGGTGCCGGAGCCCCCCGGGCAGCGACGGCAGCACCGTGAGGGCGAACAGGGTCTTCAGGGTGCTGGCGGGCGGCAGTTTGCGGTGGGCGTCGTGCGCGGCGAGCACCTCGCCGGTGTCGGCGTCGGCCACCAGCCACGACAGGGCGGAGACGTCCGGGACCTGCGGTGCTCCGGGGCGCGGCCGCGCCTGCGTGCCGGAGCGGTACAGCAGGGTCGACACCGGGGCTGTCCCCCGTGGCCCGCCCGGTGCACCGGGGTCCGGCTCTGTCGGGGCGGCCGCCGCGACGGGGGCGAGCGCCAGGATGCCGGCGACGCAGAGACCGCAGGTCGGCACGGCCACCCTGGAAGAGAGTCCGATCTTCATATGATCAACGTAGGAACGAAGTCCTGGCCACGCCGCGCTGTCAGGGCCGAATGCGGCAGGCGTGCACCCGGATGCCGCACCGGAGGGACGCGCGTGAACCGCCGTCAGTCTCCCCGGCGGGCGGGCAGCGTCGGCTGGATCCGGCGCAGGAACGTCGCGTTGTCGGGTGTCGCGCGCATCCGCTCCAGCAGGGTCTCCAGGCTCGCCTCGCCGTCGCGGGTGCGCAGGGCGCGCCGCAGCCCGTGTACGGCGGTCAACTCGGGCGGGGACAGGAGGAGTTCCTCGCGGCGGGTGCCGGAGCCCGTGATGTCGACGGCCGGGAAGACCCGGCGGGAGGCCGGTTCGCGGCTCAGCCGGAGCTCCATGTTGCCGGTGCTCTTGAGCTCCTCGAAGAAGTAGTCGTCGGCGCGGGAGCCGGTCTCGATCAGGGCGGTGGCGAGGATGGTCAGCGATCCGCCCTCCTCGGCCAGGCGTGCGGCACCGAAGAAGCGCTTGGGGCCGTGCAGGGCGGCCGCGTCGACGCCACCGCTGAGGGTGCGGCCACCGGAGGCGGCCGCGTTGTTGTGCGCCCGGCACAGCCGGGTCAGCGAGTCGAGGAGGATCACGACGTCCTCGCCGGCCTCGACGAGCCGCTTGGCCCGCTCGATCACCAGCTCGGCGAGCGCGATGTGCTGCCTGGGCGTCTGGTCGAAGGTCGAGGCGTACACCTCGCCCCGCACCGAGCGCCGCATGTCCGTGACTTCCTCGGGGCGTTCGTCGAGCAGCACCACCATCAGCCGGCATTCGGGGTGGTTGCCGGCGACGGCGGCCGCGATCTGCTGGAGCAGCACGGTCTTGCCGGTCTTGGGCGGGGCCACGAGGAGCCCGCGCTGCCCCTTGCCGACGGGCGAGAGCAGGTCGACGACGCGTCCGGCGAGACCGGACGCCGGGTGTTCGAGGCGGAGTCGTTCGCGTGGGTGGAGGGGCGTGAGGTCACGGAAGTGACGGCGACCGCGGACCTCTTCGGGCGTGCGGCCGTTCACGTGCGCGACCTCGGTCAGGGTGCGCTGGGAGCCGCGTACGCCTTCGACGAGGTCGCCCTTGCGCAGTCCGTACCGGCGGATCAGCGCGGCCGGGACCTGCGGATCGGCGGACGTCGGAAGGCAGTTCGCGGCGCGCAGGTGTGCCTTGCCGCCCGCGTCGGTGTCGACGACACCGGTGACGGCCTGGGCCTGCTGCTGGAGGGGAGGGTGTTCGAGAGTGGCGGTCATGGTGGTCGGTCCTTTCACGGACGGAGGGCCTGGGACACAGGCATGCGGGAGCAAGGGAGGGGAGAGCCGCAGGGGAGGGCGTACATACGTGCCTCCGGGCGGCGGAGAACAGCACCTCGGCGACGGACCGCAAGGTCTGCTGATGAGGTGGTGCTGAGAAGCCGCTGATCCGACCGGGATTACGGCGGGCGGTTCGGCGAACTGAGGAAGGAAACTGCACCGGCGCCACATCGGGGCGTACACAAGTGCTCACCGCACCGTACCACCCGATGCGCGACTACCGCTGTGACGTACGTCTCAATGCCCCGACCGAGAGCCGGATCAGCGGGCCGCTGCTCGCCGTGCTCATGCTGGTCCCGCTCGGGTTCGCGCCCTGGCGGTACGGCCTCGCCTTCGCGGCGCCCGGCCCCGGCGTCGCCGGGCTCCTGATGCCGGCGACGCCGTTCCTGCTGCCCAGGCGTGACTAAGCTGACGTTGATGTTCAGCCCCGAAGGTCCCAGCCTCCGCGAACTCGCCGTACAGGCGCTGTCCTCCGTCGAGCGCGGCTACGACCTGCTCGCCCCGAAGTTCGACCACACACCCTTCCGCACACCGGACGCGGTGCTGGAGGCCACCGCGGCGGCGTTGCGGCGGATCGGGCCGTTCGAGGACGGGCTCGACCTGTGCTGCGGCACGGGCGCGGGCGTGGATGTGCTGACGGGCGTGTGCCGGCGGAGTGTCACGGGGGTCGACTTCAGCGCGGGCATGCTCGCCGTCGCGCGGGAGCGTGGCCGGGCCGTCGGGCCGCGGGTCTCCTGGGTGCGTGCCGACGCCCGCGCCCTGCCGTTCCGGCCCGCGTTCGACCTCGTGGTCAGCTTCGGCGCGTTCGGGCACTTCCTCCCGGGTGAGCTGCCGGGGCTGTTCGAGCAGGTCCACTCCGTCCTGCGGCCGGGCGGATGCTTCGCGTTCCCCGTCGTCGCCCCGCCCCGCCCGGGATCCACCGCGTACTGGATGCTGGAGGGCTTCGACGCGGTGATGCGGGTCCGCAACGCCGTGTGGCGGCCGCCCTTCGTCATGTACTACCGGGCCGTCCGGTTCAGTGACGTCCTGCGGGAGCTGGACCGGGCCGGTTTCCGGGTGGATCTCCAAGCGCTGCCCGAGTTCGGGCAGCGCAGCGACGGCAGTCCGCGCGTCCGCATGGTCGCGGCCGGACGGCCCCGGTAGGCGCTCAGCTCCGGATGAACTCGAGCAGATCGGCGTTGAACGTCCGCTCGTAGTCGCCGGCCAAGCCGTGCGGGGCGCCCGGATACACCTTGAGGGTGGCGTCCTCGACGATTTCGGCCGTCTTCAGGGCGGCGGCGCCGATCGGCACGATCTGGTCGTCGTCGCCGTGAGCGACGAGCGTCGGCACGTCGATGCTCTGCAGGTCCTGGGTGAAGTCGGTCGCCGAGAACTGCTCGATGCAGTCGTACGCGCCCTTGAGCCCGACCTGCATGCTCCACATCCAGAACGCGCGGCGCATGCCCTCGGACTCGGTGGCGCCGGGCCGGTTGTAGCCGTAGAAGCTCGCGCTCAGGTCCCAGTAGAACTGCGAGCGATCCGCCTCGACTCCGGCCCGGATCCCGTCGAAGACCTCCAGCGGCGTACCCTCCGGGTTGGCGTCCGTCCTGAGCATCAGCGGCGGGACGGCACCCAGCAGCACGGCCTTGGCGACCCGCCCGCTGCCGTGCCGCCCGAGGTAGCGGGTCACTTCTCCGCCGCCGGTCGAATGGCCGACCAGGATCACGTCGTTGAGGTCGAGCTTCTCGATCAACTCGGCCAGGTCGTCGGCGTACTGGTCCATGTGGTTGCCCTGCCAGGGCTGCCCCGAGCGGCCGTGGCCGCGGCGGTCGTGGGCGATCGCGCGGAAGCCGTTGTCGGCGACGAGGCGGGCCTGCCCGTCCCAGGCGTCCGCGTTGAGCGGCCAGCCGTGGCTGAACACCACGGGCCGGCCGCTGCCCCAGTCCTTGTAGAAGATCTCGGTGCCGTCGGACGTGGTGAACATGGTCATGTTGAACTCCCTGTGGCACGGTCGATCTGCTCAGCGTTATGGGTGCTCATGCGCAGAATGCCTCTCTTGAGAGGGTCTCCAGCCTACGGAGACAGGCCGTGATCTTCATGTCGGTCTCGCACCCCGGGGTGACCCCGCTGGAGTGACGGCGGGACCTGCCCGGCCGGGGGTCTGGGCTCAGACCGCCGCCGGAAGAGTGAACTCGTAGACCAAGGCGTTCGGTTGGGCGTCGACGACGAGGTCGGTGAACTCCAGCGGGCGGGCGTACTGGTCGTGCACCAGCCGGGTCACCCGGACCGACGGGGTGTCCGCGAGCGGGGTGATGGCGTCGCGGTGGTGCAGGGTGAGGCCGGCCCTGCGCATCCAGTCGTAGGCGCGGCGCAGCTGGGCCGAGGCGGTGCCGTCGGCGCGGTCGCGATACCGGGCCAGCTCCTCGACCTCGGCCAGCGCCACGGCCGAGAAGGACGTCACGGCCCTGCGCAGGCCGCGGCCGTCGGCGCCGGTGGACTCGTAGCGGTGCATCAGGGTCGGCCGGTGCAGGGCGAGCCCCAGCGCCTCGGCGTGCTCGGGCGGGGGCGTCTCCCAGGTGACGGTGGCGCGGTCGACGGCGCGCGGGTCGGCGGTGCGTCGGGCGCCTACCGGGAAGGTGAGCGAGGTGGGGTGCTCGACCGGCGGGCCGGACAGGGTGGCATGGCTGCCCCGCCGGTCGGTGGCGACCAGGCCCTCGCGGCGCAGCACTTCCAGCGCCTGCCGGACGGTCTCCCTGCTGACGCCGAAGTGCACCGCCAACTGCCGTTCGCCCGGCAGTCGTTCGCCGGGCGGGACGGTGCCGTCCCGCAGCTCGCCGAGCAGCTCTGTCGCGATCCGCCGGTACAGGGGCTGTTCGTCGGTCTGCGGGTGGTCGTGCGGAGTGGTGCGGGCCATGCCGCGCCTCCTGTTGGTGACGTGCCGTAGCCGTGCGGGCTCATTGCGCCACCAGATCTAGCATTGGTCTAAACCACCAGGGAAGGCCGGTCCGTCGGTTCGACCGAAACAGTACGGGTCCACTCGGCTGTCACAGGGCGCTGTACAAGGCGTCGACCAGCGCCATCTTGCGTGGGTCGTTCGCGATGTGCGGCCCCATGCGGTTCATCACGTAGCCCAGCGACACCCCCGCCTCCGGATCCGCCAGCCCGCAGGACCCGCCGAAACCGTCGTGCCCGAAGGCCCGCGGATTGGGCCCGTACGAGCCGTGCGGCCCGCTCAGCCACAGGCCCAGCCCGGCCTCCGTCTCCCCGTCGAACCCGGCACCCAGCACCAGGTCCCGGCAGGCGCCCTGCCCCTCGCGCACCCGCTCGGCCGCCTCGGGAGACAGGATGCGGTGGCCGTCGTACGCACCCCGGCCCGAGAAGATCCCGTACAGGGCGGCGACCGCCCGCGCGGTGCCGTGGCCGTTGGCGGCGGGGATCTCGGCGGCCCGCCACTCGGGCGTGTTGGCCTCGGCCGCGCCCACCGCGGGATTGGTCAGCGCGGCAAGCGCGGCGGGCGCCAACTGGCTGAAGATCGCCGTCTGTTCGCTGCTCGGCGCGACCCGCGGATGCACCAGCTCCGCCGCCCGCACGGCCTCCTTCTCCGGCAGTCCGACGGTGAAGTCGAGCCCGAGCGGCCCGGTCACCTCACGCTCCAGGAACGCGCCCGGCAGCAGCCCCGACACCCGCCGGACGACCTCGCCGACCAGGTGGCCGTACGTCAGCGCGTGGTACCCGGACCGCGTTCCCGGTTCCCACCACGGCTCCATCGCCGCCAGCCGGCCCGTCGTCACCTCCCAGTCGCACAGATCGGCGAAGGTGTGCGGCTCGCGCGGGCCGGAGAGTCCGGCGCGGTGCGACAGCAGATGCCGTACGAGGATCTTCTCCTTGCCGGCCGCGGCGAACTCCGGCCAGTACGCGGCCACCGGGGCGTCGAGGTCGAGCAGGCCCCGGTCGGCGAGGATGTGCGCGCACAGCGCCACCGGGCCCTTGGACGTCGACCAGACGTTGACCAGCGTGTCGCGTTCCCAGGCCCGGGTGCGGGCCGCGTCGGCCCAGCCGCCCCACAGGTCGACCACGGTCACGCCGTCGACCGCGACGGCGACCGCGGCGCCGAGTTCGCCCCGCTCCCGGAAGTTCTCCTCGAACGCCGTCCGCACCGCGGCGAAGCGGGTGTCGCAGTGACCGTGGATGTCTGGCGTGCGCTCGGGCATGGCCCCTCCGTCGTCCGTCGGAAGCCCAGTCCGCGGCCCTGCGGTCCGGGCTCCCTGAACGTACCGACTGGTCGGACCGGAGGGAAGTGGCGTTCCGCTCAGGCGTACGACCGCAGCCAGCGCACCTTGGCGGCCTCCTGGTACGGGCCGCCGCCCTCGTGGTCGTTGAACTCGTACACCTCGATCGCCTTGTCCTCGTGCGCCCAGGCGTTGAAGGCGGCGAAGACGGTGGACGGCGGGCAGGTCTGGTCCTCCAGCGCCGCCGAGAACAGCGCGGGGGCCCGGCCGCGGGCGGCGAAATGCACGCCGTCGAAGTAGGAGAGCGTGCGCAGGGCGTCCTCGCCGCGGCCGCGGTGGGTCTTGAGGTACAGGCCGATCTCGCGGTACGGGTGACGGTCCGTCACCGTCGCCGCCCGCGGGTAGTCGCACAGGAACGGCACGTCCGGCGCGACCGCGACCAGGTCGGGGACCAGACCGCCGACGGCGATGGTGATGCCGCCGCCCTGGCTGGCGCCGAGCGCCACGGTCCGGGCCGCATCGGTGAGCGGATGCGAGCGGGCCGCGTCGACGGCGCGCACCGCGTCCGTGAACACCCGGCGGTAGTAGTAGTTCTCCGGCGCGTCGATGCCGCGGGTCATGAAGCCGGGGTACGCGGGCGCGCCGCCGACCGGATCGGGGGTGCCGCCACCGCCGCCCCAGGCGCTGCCCTGGCCGCGGGTGTCCATCACGAAGTGCGCGCGGCCCGTGGACGCCCACAGCAGGTGCTCGTGCGGCAGGCCGCGCCCGCCGCCGTAGCCGATGAACTCCACGACCAGCGGCAGTGGTTCCTCCGCCGCGGCGGGCAGCGTCAGCCACCCCTTCACCGGGTGCCCGCCGAATCCGGCGAAGGTCACGTCGTACACCGTCACCGTCGACAGTCCCGTGTCGACCGGTTCGAACCGGGCGTCCAGGTCGTACTCGCGCGCCTCCTGCAGGGTCTTGGACCAGAAGGCGTCGAAGTCCTCGGGCTCGGTGGAGGAGCTGTGGTACTCGCGGAGTTCGTCGAGGGGGAGGTCGAACAGCGCCATGTAGGACCGCCTTGGGTGAAGAGGACGTTGATGATCACACCGTACGCGGGTGGTCGGACCACTCGCCAGATCTTCTCGTCCTCGATCGGGGCATGGACGGGGGAGGGGAGACAGACCGCCTGGTGGTCGGAGCACTCATGAACGTCCGGTCAGGCCCGCCGCCCGGTCCACTCCGGTTCCGTACGGCCCCACTCGCGCTCCCACTCGGCCATCCGGTGACCGTTCGCCACCCGGCGTACGACCGCACGGCCGAGGAGCACCACGCCGACCGTGCCGGCCGTGGCGCAGGTGCCGATGGCGAAGGTGTGCTGCCAGATCGTCGCGTCGTCCGGTGGCGGCGGCACACTGCGGCCCCGCGTGTCGAACCACACGTCGACCCGCTCGCCGGGCCGCGTGCCCGCCGGGACCTGCGCCGTGGCGGTCCGGGATCCGTCGCCCGGCTCCGCCCACCGCACGGTCGCCCGGTACGTGTACTCCCGGCCGCCGTGCAGGGCGGGCAGGCTGTCGGGGTCTCTGCCCACGACCTCGGCGCGGACGTGCCGGCGTTCGGCCCGCTGGGCCACCGCGGTCGACCGTGCCTCGTCGTGGGCCCACCAGGCCGCGACCGCCCCGGCCAGTGGAGCGCCCAGCAACAGCAGGACGGCGACGGCCAGCGCCGTCCACGCCTCGACGACGTCCGACCGGCGTCGCAGCGGATTGCGCCGCCACCGCCAGCCGCGCACTCGGGTTCCCATGCCCGCCTCCTCGCCGTCACCGGAGGCCCCGGGAGCCGTACCCTCGCTCCCTCGGGCCGCCACGTATGCGTGCGAGTGCCACATGGATCTCGTACCCCGTCCACGGGATTTCGTTCACGACGAACGGCCGCCGCGCGGGACGAGCCGGGGAGCGCCGGGGCTCAGCCGAAGCGTTCGATCCGGATACGGTCCACCGGCTGGCCGGCCGCGACGAGCAGACGCGACGCATGCTCGGCGAAGGCGTTGGAACCGCACACATAGGCCTCCCACCCACCGGGAGGCCGCTCGGCCAGGAGCGGCGCCACATGGGCGGCCGTCAGACGTCCCACGGGCAGACCCTGCGGGGCGCTCCGCGTGAACACGGGCGTCGTCTCCGGGCCGTACTCCGCCGCGTAGATGAGCTGCTCGGGACCGCGCGCGGACACCAGCAGCCGCAGCGGCACGGACAGGTCCCGTGCCCGGTGGTGGCGCACCATCGACATCAGCGGTACGACCCCGGATCCCGCGCCGATCAGCAGCGCCGCCCGGTCGCCCGGCCAGGCGAAGAAGCCGCTCAGCGGGCCGCGCACCTCGACCCGGTCGCCCGGCCGGGCCTCGGTGTGGAACCAGCTGGAGACCTCGCCGCCGTCGACATGGTCCAAAGTCAGCTCGATGTGTCCGGAGTCGTCCGGCGCGGACGCGATCGAGTAGTGGCGCTGGGCCGTGTAGCCGTCCGCGGCGGTCAGCCGCAGCATCAGGTGCTGGCCCGGCAGGTGCCCCGCCCAGGCGGGCACCGCGAACCGGAAGGTCGCGGCGCGCGGGGTCTCGCGGCGGATCTCGGTGAGCGTGGCGGTCTGCCAGCGGTTCGCGGTCCCGTTGCCGACGGCGATGCGCCCGGGGACGGCGAACCGGGTCGGGGGAGTGAAGATCTCAGTCACCGGAGTACCGCTGCTCCTCCCAGGGGTTGCCGCGCGCGTGGTAACCGTTCTGCTCCCAGAAGCCGGGCTCGTCATGGTCGAGCAGCCGCAGGCCCGCGATCCACTTGGCGCTCTTCCAGAAGTACAGGTGCGGCACGAGCAGCCGCGCCGGACCGCCGTGCTCGGGCATGAGCGGCCGGCCGTCGTACTCCCACGCGATCCACGCACGTGAGCCGGTGAGGTCGGCGAGCGGGAGGTTCGTGGTGTACCCGGTGTGCGCGTACGCCACGGCGTGGGTGGCCGACCGCAGGGGCCGCACCCGCTCCAGGAACGCGTCCAGGGACACACCCCCGAACCGCACCCCGAACTTCGACCAGCTGGTCACGCAGTGGATGTCGCCCTCGTACACTGACGCCGGCAGCGCGTGTGCCGCATCCCAGTCCCAGGTGAGCGGCTCTTCGACGAGGCCGTCGATGCGGAAGGTCCAGTCGGCGGGCGTGAGGTCGGGTGTGACCTCGGCGGACAGGACGGGCCAGTCGTCGCCCGCGTCGTACTGCCCGGGCGGCAGCCCCGGGTTGTCGACGCGCGGGCGCCCGGTGAAGCCTCGGGTGACGTTCATGGGGGTGGTGCCTCCAGGCCGCCGGTGCGGCGGCCCGCCGTAGAGCGTGATCGGTGCGTACGCGGACCACCGTACGCGGTGAGCGTCCGACCCTTCGGGTAGGGTGGCCGTCCGGCTGCGGGTGGTCCCAGCCGTTGCGAGGCCGAGGAGGTGAGACCCATTACTGCTGTGTCAGGTCGGGTGCTCTCCCCTCACGACAGCGCGGATCACCGGCTCTAGGTGACCGTGAGAGCGCCCTTCGGCTTCCGAAAGGCTCTCGGCTTCATGCCCGCTTCTCCTCCCGCTTCGCCGTCCAGCCCCTCCCGCCCCTCCGTCGTCGCCGCGCTGCGTGCCGCGGGCTGCGTCTTCGCCGAGGACGAGGCGGAGCTGATCCTCGGCGCCGCCCGCACCCCGGCCGAGGCCGCCGCCATGGTGGACCGCCGCCGTGCCGGACTGCCCCTTGAACTCGTCCTGGGCTGGGCCGAGTTCAAGGGGCTGCGGATCGCCGTCGAACCCGGCGTCTTCGTGCCCCGCCGCCGCACCGAGTTCCTGGTCGACCAGGCCGTCGCCCAGGCTCCGGACGCGGCCGTCGTCGTCGACCTGTGCTGCGGCTCGGGCGCGGTGGGCGCCGCCCTCGCCGCCGCTCTCGGCCGGGTCGAACTGCACGCCGCCGACATCGACCCGGCCGCGGTGCGCTGCGCCCGCCGCAACATCGCCGGTCACGGCGGCCGGGTCCATGAGGGCGACCTGTTCGAGGCCCTCCCCGGCGAGCTGCGAGGCCGCGTCGACATCCTCGCCGCCAACGTGCCCTACGTCCCCACCGCCGAGGTCGGCCTGCTGCCGGCCGAGGCCCGCGACCACGAGCCGCTGGTCGCCCTCGACGGGGGCGCCGACGGACTCGAGGTGCTGTGCCGGGTCGCCGCCGAGGCGGGCCGGTGGCTCGCGCCCGGCGGCTGCCTGCTGATCGAGACGAGTGAGCACCAGGCCCCGTCGGCCGTCGACGCCTTCACCCGCGCCGGCCTGACCACCCGACTGGCGGTCTCGGAGGAGCTGTACGCGCACGTCGTGATCGGGGTCGGGTCCCTGGCCGGCTGACGCCTGTCACAGGGCGTCGGACAGGCGGTCCACTTGCGCCGGGTCGAGGCCGTAACAGTAGAGCATCACCTCGTCGGCGCCGAGATCCGCGAAGCGGGCGATCGCTTCGCGGATCTCGGCGGGTGTGGTGAGCAGCCCGGCGACCATGCGGTCGGCCGTGCCCGTGAAGGCGTAGTACTCGTGCATGCGGGTGCGCGCGTCGTCGAGTACGTCCTCGGGGCCGAGCGCGACATTGATCTGCGCGACGAGCCGGGGCCGGCCCTCGCGGCCGTACTCCCGCCAGTAGGTGCGCACGGTGTCGAAGAGCCCGCCCGCCCATGAGGGTGGGGCGGCGGCCAGGAAGCCGTCGCCCCAGCGGGCGACGCGTTCGAGCGCGGCGGGCTGGAAGCCGCCGAAGAGCACCTCCGGGCCGCCGGGCCGGGCGGGCGCCGGACCGATGGGGCCGACGCCGTCGCCGTACGACTCGCCCCACCACAGGCGGCACATCAACGCCATCTGCTCGTCCAGGCGCCGGCCCCGGGTGCGCAGGTCGATGCCCGCGGCCTGGTGGTCGTCGTCCCGGCCGCCGATGCCCAGGCCGAGGACGAGGCGGCCCCCGGTCATCCGGTCCAGGGTGGCGGCCTGCTTGGCCAGCAGGGCGCTCTCACGCAGCGGGGCGAGCAGCACCTCGGTCTGGATGCGGATGCGGGACGTGGCACCCGCGAGGACGGCCAGGGCGACCAGAGGTTCGGGGTTGTCGTAGACGAGCCGGTCGAGCAGGCCGAGCGTGCTGAAGGGACCGGCGTCGGCGCGCCGCGCCCAGTCGAGCAGGAGGGGCGGGTCGCCGATGGGCAGGCCGATACCGACGTTCATGCGAGGTACCTCCGTAAGAGGGGTCGACAAAGACGACTGCCGCCCCTCCGGCACCTCGATGAGGTGGGACGTTCCCGCTCTGCGGCGTACTTCGGGGGAACGTCTCGTGTCAACTACCTCGGGCTGAAGCCGAGGCTTGTAAGTCCTGTCCGCCGCTGGCTGTGGCGTCTGGCCTACGTCCTACACCTTGACGGTGTTGGGG
>NZ_JBQQCE010000321.1:0-11454 GCF_052245645.1 Streptomyces sp. KR55
TCCTCGGCCTCGCCGAACAGGTGCCGCACCGTCGAGCGGTAGTTGGCCCGTACGTGGCTGAGGGCGTGGGCGCGCGCCCGGTCCGGGTCGCCGGAGGCGATCGACTCGTACAACTCACGGTGCTCGGTGAGGAGTTGGGGCCACTCCTCGTTCTGCCGGGTGAGCCAGCGCAGGCGGCCGTCGACCGGTTCCATGACCGAGATGAGCAGGCTGTTGCCGGCCATGGCCAGGATGCGGTCGTGGAAACGGGTGTTGATGTCGGTGATGGTCTCGGCGTCCCCGGCCTCGGTGGCGTCGGCCGCGCTGCGCAGCAGGTCCCGCAGCTCCGCCAGTGCCTCGGGCGTCGCGCGTGACGCGGCCAGGCCGGCCGCATAGACCTCCAACGCCTCGCGGAGCTCGAACAGTTCCTTGACGTCGATCGGGGTGAGCCGGCGTACGACCGTGCGCCGCGGTGTCTCGAAGAGCACGAACCCTTCCGCGACCAGCGCCCGGATCGCCTCGCGGACCGGCACGCGCGAGACCCCGAACCGCTCGGCCAGCTCGCGCTCGACCAGCCGGTCGCCGGGGCGGAGGCGGCCCGCGATGATGTCCTGCCGCAGCGTGGCCAGGACGCGCTCGCGCACGGCTCCGAGAGGTTCGATCTTCGTCATGGGGCCATCTTCGCCGACCCCGGGTGTCTTTTACTCAGCGTTAACAACAGCGACATCGGTCGGAACGGTTGACGGCGGGACCATGGCGGCAGTTTGGTATACCAAACAGCGCCGCGGCAGCCACACACCTACGCCTACAAGCTCCCCACACCCCCACAAAGGCTGCCGTCCCCCGTCCCGTCCCCTGGAGGCCCCGTGTCCCTCGCCGACCGTGCCGAAGCCACCGGCACGACAGCGTTCGTCCCCGACCCACGCCTCACCAACGAAGACCTCGCCCCGGCCGGCAAGCGCAACTGGAAGGTCTTCGACCTCTTCGCCATGTGGATGTCCGACGTCCACAACCTCGGCAACTACACCTTCGCCGCGGGCCTGCTCTTCCTCGGCATGAACGTCTGGCAGATCTTCACGTCGCTGCTCATCGGCTTCGTGATCATCTACGTCGGAATGAACATGATGGGCCGCATCGGCCAGCGCACCGGCGTTCCCTTCCCGGTCGTCAGCCGTATCGGCTTCGGCGTCTGGGGCGCCAATATCCCCGCCCTGATCAGGGCCGTCATCGCCATCATGTGGTACGGCATCCAGACCTATCTCGCCTCCGTCGCCGTCAACGTGATGCTGCTGGCGGCCTGGCCGGGCCTGGAGTCCTGGACGCACAGCTCGTTCCTGGGGCTCGACGCGCTGGGCTGGGTGTCGTTCGTGGCCCTGTGGCTGGTCCAGGCGATGATCATCAGCCGGGGCATGGAGTCCGTACGGAAGTTCCAGGACTTCTGCGGCCCGGCGATCTGGGTGGTGATGATCGCGCTGGCGGTCTGGATCCTGGCCGAGGCCGACTGGACGATCTCCCTGACCAGCACCCCGCACCCGGTGTCGGTGGGTGAGCAGTGGCGCCAGTGGTTCGGCGCGGTCGGCCTGGTGCTGGCGACGTACGGCACCCTGATGCTCAACTTCTGCGACTTCTCCCGCTTCGCACCCGACTACCGCACCGTCAGGCGCGGCAACTTCTGGGGCCTGCCCGTCAACTCCACGGCGTTCGTGATCCTGTCGGTCGTCGTCACCGCGGGCGCGTACGAGGTGTTCGGCAAGGAGATCACCGACCCCGCCTACCTCGTCGCCGAGATCGGCAACACCTGGGTCCTGGTCGTGGGTGCCCTGACGTTCGCCGTCGCCACCATGGGCGTCAACATCGTCGCCAACTTCGTCTCACCGGCGTACGACCTTGCCAACGTCTGGCCGCAGAAGATCACCTTCAAGGTCGGCGGCATGATCAGCACGGTCGCGGCGCTGCTCGTGACCCCATGGAACCTGTTCTCCAACCCGACGGTCGTCAACTACTTCCTGGGCGGCCTCGGCGCCTTCCTGGGCCCGCTGTTCGGCGTCATCATGGTCGACTACTACTGGGTCAAGCACGGCCGCGTCGACGTGAACGAGCCGTTCAACGCCGACCCCGGCTCCCGCTACTACTACCGCAAGGGCGTCAACCCCAAGGCGCTGTGGGCGTTCCTGCCGGCCGCTGCGGTCGCGGCGGTGCTGGCCCTGGTGAAGACGTTCAGCGACGTGGCGCCGTACTCGTGGTTCATCGGCACGGCCCTGGCGGCCGGGCTGTACGCGGTCCTGTGCCGACGCGAGCGCAGTGCGGTGGAGGGCTGAGCGGGTGCGGATCGTCGTCACCAACTGCAACACCACGCAGGAGATGACCGAGGAGATCGTACGTGGTGCCCGGGCCGCGGCAGGCCCGGCCACCACCGTGACCGGTCTGACCCCCTCCTGGGGCCCGGAGTCCGCGGAGGGCTGGCTCGACAGCTACCTGTCGGCGGCGGCTGTCCTGGACGCGCTGCGGACGTACGAGGGACCGCCGTACGACGCGGTCGTCATGGCCGGCTTCGGGGAGCACGGGCGCGAAGGCGCACGGGAGCTGCTGGACGTACCCGTCGTCGACATCACGGAGGCTGCGGCGCATCTGGCCTGCCTGCTGGGCCGGCGGTACGGCGTCGTCACCACGCTGGAGCGGTCGTGCGGGCAGATCGAGGACAGCCTGGAGACGGCGGGCGTGGGGCGTAACTGCGTCGCCGTCGTCGGCACGGGGCTGGGCGTCCTCGACCTCGGCGACACCGACCGTACCGAGGCCGCGTTCCTGGCGGCCGCCGAGCGGGCGCGGGCGGCTGGGGCCGAGGTACTGGTGCTGGGGTGCGCCGGGATGACGGGGCTGCAGCGGGTGGTGGGGGAGAAGCTGGGAGTGCCGGTTGTCGACGGGGTGGGGGCGGCGGTGCGGTTGGCGGAGTCGCTGGTCGGGCTGGGGCTGACGACGAGCCGGGCGGGGAGTTATGCGAGGCCGGTGCGGAAGAGGCGGGAGTGGGGGCGGGGCGTGGGGTGACCGGGGGCTCACGGCCGCCACACGTACCGCACGTCCGGCTCCTGCTCCTCGTTCCCGCTTCCGTTAGTGCGCTCGACGGCGACGAAGCCGTGGCGTTCGTAGAAGCGGTGGGCGGGGGAGTTGACCTGGAAGGTCCACAGCGTCAGGCCCTGCGGACTGCGCTCCTTGGCGAGCGCGACGAACCGGTCACCGATGCCGCGGCCGCGCCAGTCGGGGTGGAGATACAGCTGGGACAGCTCGGCCCCGGAGAGCACCATCACGCCCACGACACCGTCCGCCGACTCCGCGACCCAGGTCTCCCGGAGGGGCACCACGACCTCCCGGAAGTAGGTGCGCACCTCGTCATCGGTGCGGGGCCGGATCACGGTCGGCAGCGCGGCGGCGAAGGAACGCAGCCAGACGTCGGCCGCGGGGCGCGCGTCGGCGGCTTCGGCCCGGCGCAGGACGGCCGTCATGGGCGTGCCCCGGAGGCGTGGGAGTAGGTGGGCGGTGGGAGGAGCGCGGGGACGGTGACGCGCTGGATCACGGGAGCTCCTGAGAGGGCCGACAGTGCACAACTCACCGATCCTCCAGCCCGCTTGCCGACCCCGCATCCGAATTTCCCTCACCCCGCACGCCGAGTGCCGAGAGACTGGCGTACGGACTCTCCACCCGCCACCCGTCCTCTCGTGCCACCCGCTCGAAGACGCCGATCTTGTACGCGAGTCCCTCCGGCTCACCGATGTCGCACCACCGGTCAGCATGGGCCCACTCCTTCTCTCCCCGCACCAACGGCCGTCCCCGGATGGCCAGATGCAGCGCCAGCGTCGATCGTGCGTACAGGCGCAGCGCGCGCTCTTCCGGAATACGCCGGAGCTGTTCGGTCTCCCGCAGACAGAGCCGCCCGTTTGCACTCCCGGCCACGAGGAGCGGGACCGGCTCTGCCGAGTCCGCGGCAGTGGCCGTCAGGAACGTCACCTCACCCCTGGGCGTCTCCCGGACTTCGTACCGCGGCAGATACGACAGCCGGGCGAATCCCAGGGCGTGCTTCCACGAAGTGACCCACAGTCCGCGGCCGAGGTAGTAGCGGACGGTCGGCTGCCAGGTCCAGTGCGTGTCCAGGCGGAAGCCGTACATCTCTTCGGCCCGACAGGCCTCGTACACGGTGTCCAGCACGGCCGAGGCGCGCCCCTGCCGCCGGGCGACGGGATGGATGTAGAGCGAGGAGACGCGCAGCGCGCCCACACCCATGGGCCATGTGTCGACGGCGACGGTTCCTACCGGCCCGCTCCCGCCGTCCGGCCGGTGGATCCAGTACCTCCTTCGGAAGTCGTCGTTGTAGCTGTGCTCGCGCCCCGACCGGCCCAGTCCCAGACGTAAGCGCTTCTCGCCCGCCACGGTGAGCGAGTCCGGGTCGACGCAGGTGCCGAGGGCGCCCTCGGCAAGGGAGGCGAGGTCCCAGAGGGCGAAGCGGCGTCCATCGCCGAACCTGACGGGCCGCAGCCCGGAGTGAGCCGTCAGACGTTCGTGCACCCGCAAGGCTTGATCGTCCTTCATGCGCCTGGAGCGTAGAGACGCGCCCGCCCCGCAGGCCGGGCCTCGTGCAGCTTCGCCGGGGCATGTCATCCCGTCGGTGGACCGCACTCCCGTTCACGCAGCTGCCGTTCGCACTCCTGTGCAAGGTCCGGGTACGCCTTGGAGATGGCCGCACAGACCCTGCGCCGCAGCAGTTCCTCCGCCGCGGCGCGCCCGGTGCTGCCGTACAGGCCGTCGAGCAGTTCGTCGTACCGAGTCAGCCGATGACGCAGGTAGTTGACCTTCCAGCGGTCGAGCGCACCGGGCTCGGCACTCTCGACCGTGGCGGGATCCGGAACGTGCTCCCAACGCTCGTAGGCCCGCTCCTCGTCCCGGCGATTGCGGTGTTCGACGGCCAGCGTCGCCAGCCTGTGCGGAGCCAGCCGCGGCACGTCGATGGGCTCCGCCGCGATCCGCGCGACCACCTCCCGCCGCCTGCGCGAAGCGGCAGCCCGCGCGGCGGCGGACCGCCGTGCGGCAACCGCCGAAGCGGCCCGGAACTCCTCGCTCAGCTCGGCGGCTTCGACGCGCTCGATGCTGTAGAGGCGGGTCTGCGGGGCGGAACAGAAGTGCGGATTGGGGCGCAGCAGATCGGGCTCGCCGAGCAGTTGGCGCACCATCGCGGGGGTCCATCCCCGGGCCCGCAGTCCGGCTGCGGAGAGGTGTGTGCGGGTCGGCTGGAACCGCTCTTGGTCTCGGTCCTCTGGATTCTTCTCGTGCGCAGTCATCAATGGTTCCCCCGTCGTCGTTACGTTGAGTGACGACTTCATTGATAACGCGCGGCACTGACAACGGCCCCGACGCGACCTCCGAGCCCTGTGGAGGACGACCTCAGGCCGCCAGGCCGATCAGCCGCCGGTGGCGGATGCTCTCAAGTTCCCGAACCGTCAGGACCCCTCTGACCTGCGGGGGGCCGATCCGACGGGGTGAGGCCTCGGGCGTAATTGCCTGGAGGTGCGGCAGCAGGGCTACGTACTCTGCGCCCATGCCCTCCCTCACCGACTCCGACTTCCTCAACGCCGTCGCCGACCGCCTGGCCACCCTCCCCACCGTCCAGGCCGTCGCCCTCGGCGGCTCCCGAGCCCAGGGCACCCACCGGCCCGACAGCGACTGGGACCTGGCCGTCTACTACCGCGGCCCCTTCGATCCGGCCGACCTCCGCGCCCTCGGCTGGGAGGGCGAGGTGTCGGAGGTCGGCGGTTGGGGTGGGGGCGTCTTCAACGGGGGAGCATGGCTGACGATCGGGGGGCGGCGGGTCGACGTCCACTACCGCGATCTCGATGTGGTGGAGTGGGAGTTGGCGGAGGCGGAGGAGGGGCGGTTCCGGGTGGAGCCGTTGCTGTTCCATCTCGCCGGGATTCCCAGCTACTTGGTGGTCGCGGAGCTGGCGATCAATCGGGTGCTGCGGGGTGAGCTGCCGCGGCCGGTCGGCTATCCGGAGAAGCTGCGCCGCACGGCG
The DNA here is from genome assembly GCF_052245645.1 of Streptomyces sp. KR55. Taxonomy (NCBI): domain Bacteria; kingdom Bacillati; phylum Actinomycetota; class Actinomycetes; order Kitasatosporales; family Streptomycetaceae; genus Streptomyces; species Streptomyces sp. KR55. Next base: position 6,035 of record NZ_JBQQCE010000321.1, read on the forward strand.
AGCGAGCGCTGGTACGGCACGGCCCGGGCCACGGTGGCGTACGCCAGGGCCAACCATGCCCCGGCGGGCCGGCTCACCGAGGTCGCGGGGGCCATCGCGACGGCTGCCGTGCAGGCGGGGCATGGGGTGTTGGCGGCGCGGGGGGAGTGGGTGACGAATGAGAAGCGGCTGTTGGAGAGAGCCGAGATGCGGGGTGTCGACGGCGTCATCGCTTCTCTCACAGAGCGCCGTGACCGGATGGCTCAGGCACTGGCCGAGGCGGAGAAGCTGTTCGAGCGAGCGATCGAAACGGCGGCATCGACCGTCACCAGAGAGCCGAGGTGAGATGGCACTGCTTTGGCACTCTGAGGAGCCTTCGCTGCGGTTGTCCGGTACCTCGCGCTAGTGTTCTCCTCGAACATCATCCATTGCGGTCCGACGGGCTTCCGCTACAGGACATGCCCCCATCCGCACGAGTTGCTTCGTGCTGCCTGGGGGCTTTTCCGTGCTGTATCGCGGTTCGGTGTTGACCGTTGCTGCCGAACACATGTCAGGGCCTGAAGACCGGATTTCGAGCACGCTGGCCGTCTACTTGACCGAGCAGTTCTTCCATACCTACCAACGCAAGCCGAGTGCGTCGGAGATCCGGTCATGGGAGCGCAGCATTCCGCAGGTGGCGAACGCCTTGATGGACGCGGGCCTGGGCGGTGTCGAGATGATGCTCGAGTATCAGCTTCCCCTGTCGAGCAAACGTGCCGACGTGGTCCTGGCCGGAATACATCCTCAGACCGGGAACCCGTCGTATGTCGTCGTCGAGCTCAAGCAATGGAGCTTTGCCGAGCCTTACGACGGCACGGCCGAGCGTTGTCTCGTCGAGGGATACGGCAGGCCGAAGCTCAACCCGATCCTCCAAGTTGCCGACTACTGCGACTACTTGGCGGGATTCAACAGCGCCGTAGCGCTGAACCCCGAGCGGATTGCCGGTGTCGCCTACCTCCACAACGCCACCGAGTCGGGTGTGGAGGGCCTCTACGACGTGGGGCAACGGCCACACGGACGGCTGTTCAGCCGGGATCGCCGTGGCGCGTTCATCGAGTTCCTGAAGTCACGTTTCGCCCCGGAGTCCGGAGCGCGTGCTGCCGACGAGCTGCAGCACGCGGTCATCAAGCCGTCACGGCAGCTGATGGACGTCGCCGCCCGGGAGGTTCGTGAGCGTGAGGAGTTCGTGCTTCTCGACGAGCAGCACCTCGCCTACGAGACCGTGATGCACGCCGTACGCAAGGCACGCCACTCGGACCACAAGGAAGTCGTCATAGTCACCGGCGGCCCCGGTACTGGTAAGAGCGTCATCGCCCTGTCACTTCTGGGCGAGCTGTACCGCAACGGCCACACCGCACTGCATGCGACAGGATCGCGCTCCTTCACACTGACCATGCGCAAGATCGCAGGGGCACGGAAGCCCGCGGTCAAGAAGCTCTTCAGGTACTTCAACGACTTCATGGCGGCCGAGAAGAACGGTCTCGAAGTGCTGCTGTGCGACGAGGCTCACCGAATCCGCGAGACATCGAACCAGCGGTGGACGCCGGCCCGGCTCCGAACCGGAAAGCCGCAGGTGGAGGAGCTCATCGATGCGGCGCGAGTCCCGGTCTTCCTGTTGGACGAGCATCAGGTCGTGCGGCCGGGCGAGCAAGGTACGGTCCCGCAGATAATCGAGGCGGCCGAGCGCCGTAATCTCGACTGGCAACTCGTGGAACTGGACGCCCAGTTCAGGTGTGGGGGCAGTGAGGCGTACGTCCACTGGACTCACCGCCTCCTGGGCTTCGAGGACGGCGGTCCCACCCGCTGGGAGCCGGACGGTTTGATGGATCTGCGCGTAGCGGAATCTCCGGCGGAACTCGAAGCGTTCCTGCGGGCGCAGCAGGCGGACGGCGACCGCGCACGCATGACCGCCGGCTACTGCTGGCCGTGGGCGAAGGACGAACCGAGGGACGGCGAGCCGTTGCCCCTCGACGTGCAGATCGGTGACTGGAAGCGGCCCTGGAACCTGCGCGGAGACCGCTCCGTGTCGGGCGCACCCCCGGCGGCCCTCTGGGCCACGGATCCGGCAGGCTTCGGCCAGGTCGGCTGCGTGTACACGGCCCAGGGCTTCGAGTACGACTGGAACGGCGTCATCATCGGCCCGGATCTCGTGTGGCGCAAAGACCGGTGGGTGGTGGACCGGGCCGCCTCGAAGGACCCGGACCTGCGTCGCAAGAATGTGACCGACGACGTCGTCGATCGGCTCGTACGCAACACCTACAAGGTTCTGTTCACTCGCGGTATGAAGGGGACGGTCCTGTACTCGACGGACGCCGAGACCCGGGCCAAGCTGCGGGAACTGGTCGAGGGCGAGGCACCAGCTCCGGCCGTGCCCGCAGGTCACGGCGCGTAGTTGCACGGGCGCAGGCAGCCGTCATAGGCTGGCGACAGCATCAATACAAGGCTGCGCTCAGCGCAGCAACCCCTATGGTCGCCCTTCAGGATTCTGGGGCGGCCATAGTTGTTTCCAGAAGAGCGTTGAAGATCGTTGGTGACCGGGGGAGCGCTTGTACCTCTGCTATGTCGATGAGTCCGGCGACGGCCAGACAGTCGATCCTTCCACTCCCGAAGCACCCCCGGTCATGGCCATCGGCGGCATCATTGTCGACGAGTCCCGGCTGCGCGCGCTCACCTGGGACTTCATTGACTTCAAGAAGCAGTTCCGTCCCACGCTGCGCCGCACGGCCAAGCTGAGCGAAGTCATCCGGACCGAGATCAAGGGATCGGACATCCGCGCCCACCTCCGCAAGGGCAACCGCAACCAGGTCCGTATGGCGCACGGTCTGGTCGACAAGCTGCTGACACTCTTAGAGCGGCACGACTGTCGCGTGCTGGCGAAGATCTGCGTCAAGGAGGACGGCGTCACCAACGCCGAGGAGGCGATGTACGGCGCCTCCGTCGCGTCCCTCTGCGCCACGTTCGAGAACTACCTGGCCGGCCGAGCAGACCGCGGGGTAGTCGTCCTCGACAGCCGCACGAAAAGCAAGAACGTCGACAACGTGCACTGCGTCACGACACGAAAATTCCGCGCGGGCGGTGACCTGCTGCCCCACGTCGCCGAGTCCCCGGTGTTCGGCCACAGCGACTCCCACATCGGGCTGCAGATCGCGGACCTACTGATGTCCGCCATCCTCTTCCCCGCAGCGTGCGCGACCTACGCCGACGACCTGACCTGGAACACCCACTGTCATCCTGCCTACGCCGCCATAAGAGACCGCCACTGCCCCCGCGTGGGCAAGCTCCAGCACCGGTACCGGACACCAACGGGCAAGTGGGCGGGCGGGGTTGTGGTGTCGGACCGGCGACGGGGGCGGTCGGCTTCGGCGCTGTTCCCGGCTGTGGTGCCCGCAGCTGTCATTCCTGGCCAGCAAGGTTCTGCGGCATCCGCTCTTCTGAAGCCGTGAGGCCGATGCCGGTCCTTCGGTGATGCGGCCTGCCGCGATTCGTGAACCTCCGCGGACGTGCCTCGGCGACACTCCCGCGACGCCGCCCGCGGCGCCGGTCAGGCGACCGGGGGCGTAGGCCGGTCTGCGGCGAACGGTACGAAGGCTGACCAGGCTGCGTCCGGGACCGAGAGCCGCGCGCTGTCCTTGATCTTGGAGTCGCGGATGTGGACGGTGCCGGGGGAGGTTGCCACCTCGACACACTCAGGGCCGTCGCTGGTGCTGTAGCTGCTCTTGAACCACGACAGCTTGACGGCACTCTCGGCAGAGGGCTTGTGGCTCATGTCTCTCCCAGCACTTTCTCAATGAACGCCAGTGACTCACGTGGCGTGAGAGCTTGCGCTCGGATAATCCCATACCGTGCCTCGAAGACGCGGACATCCTTACGTTCGGCGGTAACTCGGCTGAACAGTGCCGCCTCCGAGTGGGCCACCTTGTGACCGTTCTTGGGATCCAGCAGCAGGAACGAGCCACCGCCCAACCCTGAGTGATCCTCAAGTCCTGTCGGCATTACCTGGATCTCGACGTTCCGCAACTGGCCGACCTCCAACAGGCGTTCGAGCTGTCCGCGCAGCACCATCCTGCCACCGACTGGGCGGCGCAGTGTCACCTCCTCCTGGACAAAACTGAGGAACGGTCCTGGAGACCGGTCGAAGATCTCTTGGCGGGCCATGCGTGCTGCCACGTACCGCTCGATGGTGTCCTCGTCCAACATCGGCCGGTGCATCCGGTATAGGGCTCGGGAGTAGTCCTCGGTCTGCAGGAGGCCGTGAATGACAGTGCTCGCGTAGGCGCAGAGGTCGGCCGCGTCCGCCTCCAGTCGGGCGAGGTCCCGTACCTTCTTCGGGTACCGGACCTTCTCCACGTCCTCCTTGAACTCGGCCAGCATCCCTTCCGCCCCCAGCACCTCGTCGGCCTTGATGAGGAAGGCGGGCTTCGGGATGCGCCGCCCCCGCTCGACCGCCGACACTTGGTGCTCGGTGTAGCCGATCGCACTGCCCAGCTCCGCCTGCGTGATCCGAGCCCGCTCGCGCCAGCGCCGCACATGCCGCCCTACCATCTCCAGGATCTCGGACGAGGCCTCGTCCCAGTCCTGCTCCTCGGCGTCGCCCTCACTGTCCCTCATCTCCGCACTCGCCACGTCGTCCCACCTCCGAAGTCACGGCCGACAACCCGGACAGCCGACCCCGATCACTCGACACATCACGCTCTGTGTCGGCTGCTGCCCTGTTCAGAGTGTGAATCGAGCCGACACGCTGAGTGACGTGAATCCGGAAAACGTCACCCTCAAATGCCCCACGCCGCCCCACCACTTCACGATCCGGCTCTCGCCAACCCGCCGCGGAGCCCGCCTCGCCCGACGCCTCGCCGTTCAGCAACTGGACGCATGGGGCTGGGCGTACGACACAGAGGTCTCGGACACCGTTGCTCACCTGGTCGCCGAACTCGCCGCGAACGCCGTCCAGCACGGGCGCGTGCGCGGCCGTGACTTCCGGATGCGGCTGAGTGTCGCCTCCGAGTCCACCGCAGAGTCGAAGCGCACTCTTCGTATTGAGGTCTCCGATGCCCGAGTCGATCACTTGCCGACTGCGCCCGATGACTCTCAACGCCCATGCAGCGACTCAGAGTCGGGACGCGGCCTGATGCTCGTCAGCGCGTTTGCCGACGCCTGGGGTTGCGACACGTCCGACCCCGTGGCCAAGACGGTCTGGGCAGAGGTTTATCTGCAGTGATCCGGCGACCGTGAAAGTTCCCACCGGGCCCCCGGATTCCCGCACCGCGGACGCTGCGGCCTAGGGCCTGTCTTCGGTTGTGATCAGTTTCGGGTTTTGGGTCCTGGATGAGGTCGTGGTCCGGTAAGACTCTGGTGTGACACGTGCGCAACTCACCGATGAGGAGTGGGAGTTCATCGAGCCGTTC
>NZ_JBQQCE010000322.1:0-11451 GCF_052245645.1 Streptomyces sp. KR55
GGTGCGCGGTCCCCAGCGCCCGGCTAGACGACGGCCTCAGCGACCATAGAGCTCCGGCGTCAGCGGGCAGCCACCCCGATTTTCAGCCCGGAACGGGCGTCCCCGCAGGGATATCTGGGGCTAGACGCTCCACTTGAGAAGCGGTGCAGAAGGTGCAGGCCGCCTGTGGCTGGTCGCGCAGTTCCCCGCGCCCCTTGGGGCGCGACCACACCCTCCGATCAGTTGTCGCCCTCCCGCTCCGCCAGGAACCTCTCGAACTCTCGCCCGATCTCGTCCGCCGACGGGATCTCGGCGGGCTCGGCGAGCATGTTGCCGCGGGTTTCGGCACCCGCGACGGCGTCGTACTGGTGCTCGAGGCCCTGGACCAGGGCGGTGAGGTCCTCGTCGCCCTCCTGGATCTGCCGGTCGATCTCGGTCTGCGTGCGGTAGGCGTCCGTGCGCAGGGAGTGCGCGATGCCGGGAAGAACCAGTCCGGTGGCCGCCGTGATGGCCTCCAGGACGGTGAGCGCCGCGTCCGGGTACGGGGAGCGGGCGATGTAGTGCGGGACGTGTGCGGCGACGCCCAGGACGTCGTGCCCGGCCTCCATGAGGCGGTACTCGACGAGTGCCTCGGCACTGCCGGGCACCTGGGCCTCGTCGAAGGGGCTGCGGTAGCCCGGTACGAGCTCGGTGCGGTTGCCGTGCGGGGTGATGCCCACGGGGCGGGTGTGCGGGACGCCCATGGGGATGCCGTGGAAGGTCACGGCGAGGCGGACGCCGAGGCGCTCCACGATCTGCTCCACGGCCGCGGCGAACCGCTCCCACTCCACGTCCGGTTCCGGGCCGGACAGCAGCAGGAAGGGGGCTCCGGTGGCGTCCTGGACCAGTCGCACGGCGAGTGTGGGCTCGTCGTAGGCCGTCCAGCGGTCGCGCCGGAAGGTCAGCAGCGGGCGACGGGCACGGTAGTCCACGAGCCGGTCGTGGTCGAAGCGGGCGACGACCTGGTGGGGCAGCGAGTCGAGGAGCCGGTCGACGATCTGGTCGCCGGTCTCGCCCGCGTCGATGTATCCGTCGAAGTGGTAGAGCATGACAAGACCGGCCGACTCCTGGGCGAGCGCCATGTCGACGACGGCCAGGCCCTTCGGCTCCCACGTGTACAAACCCTGCGGATCAAGCACTGTGACCGCTCCTCCTCGTGTTCGTACGTCACAACGCGCGACCGGGCATGGGCATTCCCGTCCCGGGCCCATGATCAGGCGACGCTTACGGCTTTCTCAGAGCCGGGGGCAGGGCAACTCCCCAAGGGGCGCGGGGAACTGCGCGACCAGCCCCCACCGGGCCGCGACCGAACGACGGTCCGGGCAACGCCAAGGGCCCGCACCTCGAAAGGTACGGGCCCTCAACTAACGGCTAAGCCTCAGCGGTCAGCGGTCAGCTCTGGCCGCCGGCCAGCTTCTCGCGCAGCGCAGCCAGCGCCTCGTCCGACGCGAGGGCGCCGGACTGGTCGCCACCCTCGGAGGAGTACGAACCGCCGGTCGCGGCCGGAGCCGCAGCCTCGCCGCCCTCGGCGGCAGCCGCCGCGTCGGCCTCGCGGGACTTGATGACCTGCTGCTGGTGCTGCTCGAAGCGGGCCTGCGCCTCGGCGTACTGGCGCTCCCACTCCTCGCGCTGCTTCTCGTAGCCCGGCAGCCAGTCGTTGGTCTCCGGGTCGAAGCCCTCGGGGTAGATGTAGTTGCCCTGGTCGTCGTAGGACGCGGCCATGCCGTACAGGGTCGGGTCGAACTCGACCGAGGCCGGGTCGGCACCGAAGGACTCGTTGGCCTGCTTCAGCGAGAGGCTGATGCGGCGGCGCTCGAGGTCGATGTCGATGACCTTGACGAAGATCTCGTCGTTGACCTGGACGACCTGCTCCGGGATCTCCACGTGGCGCTCGGCCAGCTCGGAGATGTGGACCAGACCCTCGATGCCCTCGTCGACGCGGACGAACGCACCGAACGGAACCAGCTTCGTGACCTTGCCGGGCACGACCTGGCCGATCTGGTGGGTGCGGGCGAACTGCTGCCACGGGTCTTCCTGGGTCGCCTTCAGCGACAGGGAGACACGCTCGCGGTCCATGTCGACGTCGAGGACCTCGACGGTGACCTCCTGGCCGACCTCGACGACCTCGGAGGGGTGGTCGATGTGCTTCCAGGACAGCTCGGAGACGTGGACCAGACCGTCCACGCCACCCAGGTCCACGAAGGCGCCGAAGTTGACGATCGAGGAGACGACGCCGGAACGGACCTGACCCTTCTGGAGGGTCGTGAGGAACGTCTGGCGGACCTCGGACTGGGTCTGCTCCAGCCAGGCGCGGCGGGACAGGACCACGTTGTTGCGGTTCTTGTCCAGCTCGATGATCTTGGCCTCGAGCTCCTTGCCCACGTAGGGCTGAAGGTCGCGGACGCGGCGCATCTCGACCAGGGAGGCCGGGAGGAAGCCACGGAGGCCGATGTCGAGGATGAGACCACCCTTGACGACCTCGATGACGGTACCGGTGACGATGCCGTCCTCTTCCTTGATCTTCTCGATGGTGCCCCAGGCACGCTCGTACTGGGCGCGCTTCTTCGAGAGGATCAGGCGGCCTTCCTTGTCCTCCTTCTGGAGGACCAGGGCCTCGATCTCGTCGCCCACGGCGACGACCTCGTTCGGGTCGACGTCGTGCTTGATCGAGAGCTCGCGGCTCGGGATGACACCTTCGGTCTTGTAACCGATGTCGAGCAGGACCTCGTCCCGGTCGACCTTCACGATGACGCCGTCGACGATGTCGCCGTCGTTGAAGTACTTGATCGTCTCGTCGATCGCCGCGAGGAAGGCTTCCTCGTTACCGATGTCGTTGACCGCTACCTGCGGGGTGGTGGCGGTGGTCTCGGTGCTGCTCGTCATGTGGGAAAGGGCTCCGGTACGGACATTGAAGTCGTAGGTACTGCTTACGCCGGGAGCCCGTTTCGCTCTGTAGAAGCCGGACAGCCAAGGAAGCGCCCCACCAGTGACTGGTGGTGGCGCCTCGACAACCGAGGGGACATACAACAGATGCGAGCGCAGCCTGCTACGTCTGAGGTGCGCAGGCCCGCAGCGCAACTTGTAGCATACGGGGGCAGCCGGGCACGGTCAATGCGCGAAGCCGCACACCCGGGGCGGATCGCCGCATTCCCGGCACAAAACCTGTCTCTTCAGGCCACGTGAGCCTGGTGCGCCCCTCGCGTGACACCACCGGGACGGGTTGGACGGAAGAGTACGACGAGGGAGCCGATCATCCAAGAGCCCGAAGCGAGCGAGACGGAAGCCACCCGACGCCACGCGGACGTCACGGAGAGCGCCCGGGCCAACCGGGGCTGGTGGGACCGCAACGCGGACGAGTACCAGGTCGAGCACGGCACGTTCCTCGGCGACGACCGCTTCGTGTGGGGTCCGGAGGGTCTCGACGAGGTGGAGGCGGAGCTGCTCGGCCCGCCGGAGCAGCTGAAGGACAGGGACGTCCTGGAGATCGGCGCCGGCGCGGCCCAGTGCGCGCGCTGGCTGGCCGCGCAGGGTGCCCGTCCGGTCGCCCTGGACCTCTCCCACCGCCAGCTCCAACACGCGCTGCGGATCGGCGGGTCGTTCCCTCTCGTGTGCGCGGACGCGTCCGCGCTCCCCTTCGCGGACGGCTCGTTCGACCTGGCGTGCTCGGCGTACGGTGCGCTTCCGTTCGTCGCCGATCCGCGGCTGGTGCTGCGGGAGGTGCGGCGGGTGCTGCGGCCGGGCGGGCGTTTCGTGTTCTCCGTGACGCACCCGATCCGCTGGGCGTTCCCGGACGAACCGGGCCCCGAGGGCCTGAGCGTGTCGGGGTCGTACTTCGACCGCACGCCCTACGTCGAACAGGACGACGAGGGCCGCGCGGTGTACGTCGAGCACCACAGGACGCTCGGCGACCGTGTGCGGGACATCGTGGCGGCGGGATTCCGGCTGGTGGATCTGGTGGAGCCGGAGTGGCCGGCCTGGAACACCTCCGAGTGGGGCGGCTGGTCTCCGCTGCGGGGGAACCTGATCCCGGGTACGGCGATCTTCGTCTGCGAGCGAAGCGAGATGGGGGTCCCCCCGGCCGAAGTCCCCCAGCCTTCGGCCGGGGGTGCCCCCAGGGGGAGGGACTGACGCACGCGCGCGTGCAGGGCGTTTCCGGGCACGTACGACACTGGGGTGCGTGATCCGCTACGACGCCCTGGACCAGCTGCCCGTCCGCACTGCTCTGCCCGCCCTGCGCGAGGCCCTGGACGGACACGGCACGGCCGTCCTCGTCGCACCACCCGGCACCGGCAAGACGACGCTGGTGCCGCCGACGCTGGCGGGGCTGCTCGGCGAGGGACCGGCACGGCGGGTGATCGTCGCCGAGCCCCGGCGGATCGCTGCCCGGGCTGCGGCGCGGCGGATGGCGTGGCTGCTGGGCGAGAAGGTCGGCGAGAGCGTCGGCTACACCGTGCGCGGAGAGCGGGTGGTCGGACGGCACACGCGCGTGGAGGTCGTCACGACCGGTGTGCTGCTCCAGCGGCTCCAGCGGGACCAGGAGCTGAGCGGCGTCGACGTGGTCGTGCTCGACGAGGTTCACGAACGGCATCTGGACGCGGACACGGTGGCGGCGTTCCTGTGGGACGTACGGGAGGCGCTGCGGCCGGAGCTGCGGCTGGTGGCCGCGTCGGCGACGACCGACGCCGAGGGATGGGCGCGGTTGCTGGGCGGGGCGCCGGTCGTCGAGGCGGAGGGCGCTGCGCATCCGGTCGAGGTGGTGGTGTGGGCGCCGCCCGGGCGTCCGGTGCGGCCGCCGCACGGCATGCGGGTCGATCCCGCGTTGCTGGCGCACGTGGCGTCGGTGGTGCGGCGGGCGCTGGCCGAGCGGTCGGGGGACGTGCTGTGCTTCCTGCCCGGCGTCGGGGAGATCGCCCGGGTCGCCGGGCAGCTGGGCGATCTGGGGGATGTCGATGTGCTCCAGGTGCACGGTCGGGCGCCGACGGCGGTGCAGGACGCGGTGTTGTCGCCCGGGGCGCGGCGCCGGGTGGTGCTCGCGACGGCGGTGGCGGAGTCGTCGCTGACGGTTCCCGGCGTGCGCATGGTCGTCGACTCGGGGCTGGCGCGGGAGCCGCGGGTGGACCATGCGCGCGGGCTGAGCGCGCTGACGACGGTGCGGGCCTCGCAGGCGGCGGGACGGCAGCGGGCGGGGCGCGCCGGGCGTGAGGCGCCGGGTGCGGTGTACCGCTGCTGGGCGGAGGCCGAGGACGCGCGGCTGCCGCGTTTTCCGTCGCCGGAGATCCTGCTGGCCGACCTGACGGCGTTCGCGCTGCAGACGGCGTGCTGGGGGGATCCGGACGCGTCCGGGCTGGCATTGCTGGATCCGCCGCCGGGTGGGGCGATGGCGGCGGCGCGGGCCGCTCTCGCGGGAGTGGGCGCGGTGGACTCCGCCGGCAGAGCCACGGAGCGGGGTGTGCGTCTGGCTCGGCTGGGGTTGCACCCTCGGTTGGGGCGGGCGCTGCTGGACGCGGATCCCTTCGGTGAGGTCGCCGAGGTTGTGGCCCTGCTCAGCGAGGAGGCGCCGCGGGAGTACGGGGATGATCTCGCCGGTGCGCTGCGGGCTGCCCGGCGCGGGGGTGACGCCTACGCAGGGCGGTGGCGGGCGGAAGTTCGGCGGCTGCGGGCCGTCGTCGGGGAGTCTTCACACCCGCCCACCCGTGACTCTCTCCCGGCGGATGTGGACGTCGAGGTCGACCACGCGAACGTCAGTGAGGACCGCCTGGTCGGACTCGTTGCCGCGCTTGCCTTCCCTGAGCGTGTCGCCAAGGCCGACGGCGGTTCGTATCTCATGGTCTCCGGGACGCGGGCCGAGGTGGCTGAGGGGAGCGGCCTGCGTGGTGCGCCCTGGATTGCTGTCGCTGCAGCTGATCGCCCCGTCGGGAAACGGCACGCGCGCGTGCAGGTCGGAGCCGTCGTGGACGAGGACATCGCGCGGCAGGCGGCCGGCGCACTGCTCGACGAGCGGGACGAGGTCCACTGGGCCGACGGGGACGTCGTGGCGCGGCGCGTCGAGCGGCTGGGGGCCGTCGAACTGGCCTCGCGGCCGCTTGCCGACGCCGACCCCGTGCTCGTACGCGACGCGCTCCTCGAAGGGCTACGGCGAGAAGGGTTCGGCCTGTTGCGCTGGTCCGCCGACGCCGGCGTACTGCGGCAGCGGCTCGCCTTTCTGCATCTGCACCTCGGCGAGCCCTGGCCCGATGTCTCCGACGACGCGCTCCACGCGCGCGTGGACGAGTGGTTGGAGCCCGAGCTGAGCCGGGCCCGGCGGCGGGCCGACCTCTCACGGATCGACGCCGGGGAGGCGCTCGTCCGGCTGATGCCGTGGGCCTCCGGGGAGGCCGGGCGGCTCGACGAGCTGGCCCCGGAGCGGATCACCGTACCCAGTGGGTCCAGAATCCGGATCGACTACGGCAACCCCGAACAGCCCGTCCTCGCCGTGAAGTTGCAGGAGATGTTCGGGCTGCACGAGTCGCCCTCGGTCGCCGGGGTGCCGCTCCTGGTCCATCTGCTCTCCCCCGCCGGGCGCCCCGCAGCCGTCACCGCCGACCTCGCCTCTTTCTGGAAGGACGGCTACAAGGGCGTACGAGCCGAGCTGCGCGGCCGTTATCCGAAGCATCCGTGGCCCGAGGACCCCGCCACCGCCGAGCCGACCCGGCACACCAACGCCCGGCTCAGGCGGTGACCGGTTCGGGTTCGGTGTTCTTCGTCGGCTCCGGGTCGCCGGGGCGGCGGCTGCGTGCCTCCAGGTAGAGGGAGAGCGACAGGAGCAGCACGCCGAGGGTCAGGAAACCCCACGGCAGATACGACGTCATCAGCAGGACCAGTGTGCGGTTGGACTTGACCAGGTTCACGGTGTGGTCGATGTAGTCCTCGCGCATCTTCACGTGGCCGGCGAACGCGGTGACCTTGTCGCGGTCGCCGAGCAGGGTGCCGCCGCGCAGTTCCTCTTTGTGGATCTCCTCGCCGTAGACGGGGGCGCCGGTCAGCGGTTCGACCCAGAACTTGCGGACCGTGGTGTACCAGCGGGTCGTGCCCGTCTCGGCGACGGACTCGGGGGTGATTCCCTCGACGGGCATGGCCTTGGGGAAGGCGACCTTCGTCCAGGGGATGGTCTGCTCGAAGTAGTAGACCTCGACGCCGCGGAAGTTCTGGGCGCCCTTGTAGTGGATCGGGGTCGTGATGCGGGCCTGGGCGTCGAAGTACTCGTAGTCCCTCTTCTCGGTCAGGAAGGGCCATTTGAACTCGATGCCCTCGCGTTTCACGCGATCACCGTCGACCATCTCGCCCGTGGCGTGGACGGGTTCCTGGGTGTGGGCGTCGAAGATGTACCGCTCGGGGATCTTGGAGACCATCTTGCCGTCGGGGCCTTGGACGTAGGACAGGCCGTCCCAGACGACGACATCCCGGTCCGCCGTCTTCTCGATCCGTTCGGAGGCCTCCACGTTGCCCTTGAGGGTCTGGACGATGGTCACTTTGTCGACCTTGCGGGCCGTCATCGTGCCGTAGTCGAGAAGGGTGGCGTCCTCGGCCTCCAGGACCATGTCCTGGTACTGGCTCGGCGGGATCTTGGCCAGGCGCGGGAAGGCGTACCAGCGCAGCAGCGGGGACAGCGCCGCGAAGAACACGGCGAGGGCGAGCAGGATCAGACCGGCCTTGCGGCGCATCTCGGCCTCCCTCCCGGGCGGTTACGGGTGCGACGGCACCGTCGTCAGCAGCGGCTTGGGTGATGTCTTGCCCGTCGGGGAGCCGAGCGCCGTGATCGTGAGGACCAGGGCGAACGCGAGGGCGAGACCGGCCGCGGCGGCGATCAGGGCGCGCATACGGGCCTCCCGGGGCGTCGGTACGAACGGGACCTGATACTTCGTCAGGTCCGGCACCGTAGCAACGCGCGCGCGAGATGAGAACACGTTGCACACATGACGAGGGCGCCCCGCCGCCGAAGCCGAGGGGCGCCCTGGTTGCCGTGTGCCTACGCCGAGGGCGAGGGTGAGGCGTCGGCGGATGTGCTTGCCGTCGGGCTCGGGGAGGGCGCCGCCGTCACGGTCAGCTCGACCGTCAGCACCGCGCCGCCCGTGGTGGTGATGCGCAGCAGATACGTGCCTGCGGTGTCGTCCGCGTACAGCTTGGGCAGCGTCAGCAGGCCGTCCGCGTCCGTCTCGAGACCTGTCAGGGTCCGTACGGCGGTGCCGTCGGCGTCCTTGAAGTAGGGGCACTTGTCGTTCGTGGTCGGGTCGTCCGCCGACTTGATCAGTGTCGCGGTGGCCGCGACACCGTCCGCGGCGACGCCCTTGTACGTCGCCTTCACCTGGACCTGGTTCGCGAACTCGCCGCCCGCCACGCAGGTCAGCGCCTCGTCGCCGGTGCGGGCGAGGCTGTCGGCGGCGCGGGGGGTGACGGTGGCGGGGTAGCCGATGCCGGGAATCGAGCGGCCCACGACGGAGGCCCGGACGGTGAAGTCGCCGGTCTTCTCGCCCGCCTGCAGGGCTGGAGCGAGGGCCACGCCGGCCGTGCCGGTGACCATCGTGGCCACCTTCTCACCGCCGGTGAAGGTGGTGTCGGTGTCGCCGACGATCGAGAACCGGATCCGCACCTTGGCGACGCCCTTGCCGGCCTCGGTCTCGGCCCGGGCGCTGATCCGCTCGCCGAAGGTGTCGCCCGCCATGGCGGTCAGCTGCGCCGTGCCCGCGTCCTCGAGGTGGTCCACCGTGTCGGTGGGGGTCGGCGGAGCGCTCGGCGGGGTGCTGGGCGGGGTCGAAGGGGGAGGCGTCGGGCTGGTGGAACCGCCGCCGGAGGGCGGCTTCGGCGACTGGGTCCCCGGCTTCTTGGACGGTGGCTTCGGCGAGGGGCTCGACCCGGCGGGCTCGTCGCTGCGGTCGGAGGGGAGCTGGCCGGTGCCGTCCGGGACCTCGTGGGTGCCCTTGCGGTAGTACTCCAGCCACGACAGGACGGTGTTGAGGTAGTCCGTCGAGTTGTTGTAGCTGAGGATCGCGCTGTTGAGGTCGGAGTCGGTCGACAGGTCCCAGCCGAAGCGGCACAGGTAGTGGCCGGCCGCGAGGGCGGCGTCGTAGATGTTGTTGGGATCCTTCAGGCCGTCGTCGTTGCCGTCGCGGCCGGCCCACGCCCAGGTCGACGGGATGAACTGCATGGGGCCCACGGCCCGGTCGTACGCCGAGTCGCCGTCGTAGCGGCCGTTGTCGGTGTCGCTGATGTTCGCGAAGCCGTTGCCGTTGAGCTGGGGGCCGAGGATGGCGGTGATCGTGGTGCCGTTCGCGTCGACGTTGCCGCCGCGTGCCTGGCCCGACTCGACCTTGCCGATGGCGGCGAGGAGCTCCCAGGGCAGGTTGCAGCCGGGCTTCGACGCGCGCAGCTCGTCCGCGGCCTTCTTGTAGGCGTCCAGGACGGTCGCAGGTATGCCGGCGGCTGCGTCGCCCGTGATCGGGTCCGCCGTGGCGCTGGGTGAGGGGGTGGGGCTGTCCAGGGGCGGCAGGTCCGTGTAGTACGGCGAGTTGCCGGTCGCGCTGTCCCCGGCAGGCGCGTCGGGTGAGGGCTGGGTGCCGGTGGCGGACTGTCTGCCGGAGTCGTCGGTCATCAGTCCCGGACCCTGGGACGCGGCCAGCGCCGCAACCGCCACCGCGGCCACGGTGGTGTTCATCGCCCCCTTGCGCAGCCTCCTGCCGAATTGCGCCGCCATGAAGTGAACCCCTCCCGTGGGCGTCCGGGCGCCCGCCGTTGTCTGCCCTGTCGCGATGTCCTGTTCGCGACGTTCCGTCTCAGGTGCCCTGTGGCATTGTTCTGTTGGCGGTACGACGCGCTCCCCGGCACGTCAACCCAGGCGACCCTACGACAACTTCCTGCGCACGGGCACCCGTTCGTGCCCGATTTTCACCGCTTGGCCATACGCTGTTGGGCCGTCGACGGCATCTCTGACCCCGCATACTGGACGTCAACGTCCGCCATGGGGAGCACTGTTGCCGTTCACTCTGAGTCACGCGGCAGCCGTGCTGCCCGCGGTACGCACCGATGGCACCGGCCGTGGCCCGCTGGTGCCGTCCGTCCTTGTGGCGGGCTCCTTCGCGCCCGACATGACCTATTACGCGGCGAGTGTGCTGACCGGTGCGATGGAGTTCGGCGAGGTGACGCACTCCTTCTCGGGCGTGTTCACGGTCGACGTGCTGGTCGCCTGGGTACTGGTGGGGCTGTGGCTGCTCGTCCGCGAACCGCTGGTGGCTCTGCTGCCGCGGGGGTGGCGGCCACGGGTGGCCACGCTCCTGCGCTGCGGGGCGCCACGCGCGCGCGTGGCGCCGGTTTCGGTGGCGTGGTGGTACGTGTCCGCGGCGCTCGGAGCGCTCACGCATGTCGTGTGGGATGCGTTCACCCATCTCGACCGGTGGGGGATACGGCTGTTTCCCGTCCTGGGGCAGGAGGTGGCGGGGTCACCGCTGTACTGGTACCTGCAGTACGGGGGTTCGGCTCTGGCCGCGACCGTCATCGCCGTGTTCGTGGCCTGCGCGCTGCGGCGCGTGTCCGCGGCCCAGCCGGTGGGTGTGCCCTCGCTGTCGGTACGGGACCGCTGGTGGGCCGGTGCCGTGATCGGCGGCTGTGCGCTGGTCGCGGCGGTGCACCGGGCGGCACGGTGGTGGCAGTACTGGGGAACCGTCGCCAAGCCGTGGGAACTGATTCCGACGCTGTGCTTCGGAGCCGGGGCGGGACTCGTCCTGGGGGTGCTGTTGTACGCCGTGGGGGTGCGGCTCTGGCGGCCGGCTCGGGTCGCCTCTAGTGGTTCCAGAGGGGCCGGCAGGGAGCGGGACCGGAGCCGTCAGGGGGCTTGACGGCTGGGACGGTGGGGAGGGTCGCGGTGAACACGGTGAGTGTGTGCGTCGGGCGCGGCGGCCGGGGCAGCTGGGCGAGGAGCAGGGCCAGGTAGCCGCGGGCCAGGTCGGCCCACAGGCGCCAGACGGCGGTGCCTCGGGCGCGTACGACGGCAGGTTTCCGGAATTCCCGCTGAGCGAGGCGGCGGCGTACCTCCGCGGCGGCGTGTCTCAGGGCCGTCACCGGGTCGGTGGGGATGCGGGCGGTGCTTGCGCCGACCGCGTGGGTCGGGGCCGGCGGGATCGCCGTCCGGCGGTTGAGCATGCGTATACCCATGGCCGCATCTTGACCGGCCGGGGCGGCGGGGGGCTTTTCCGCGGGGGCCACGCGGGTGACGGGTCCCTCCGGGGTGGGCGTTGATTCCGGGGTTGGGCGTTGGTTGTGCGGGTCGGCCGAGGTGGGGTGGGGTGCAGACGGTTCGGCATCGCTGGGGTGCGCCGTAGGGGCGCGCCACCGGAGTGCGCCCGTAGGGGTACACCGCCGGGGTGCGCCGTAGGGGTTGCTCGCCGTTGCGGCGGAGGGTTCTGC
>NZ_JBQQCE010000323.1:0-11398 GCF_052245645.1 Streptomyces sp. KR55
GAGCGGCGATCAGCCGGACCCACGTCTCCCGGTCGATGCGCTCGGCGTGCAGGTCGATGGTGGCGTTGATGAGGGGCTCGGGCATGGACGGGCAGTACCAGCGGCCCTCGACGAGGATCGCGCCGTGCGTTCCGGCCTGCTTGCCGAGCTGGTCCGCGCGGTAGTCGTAGACGGGCTTGAAGCCCATGGCCCGGACGGGAAGCTGCCACTCGTCGGGCTCGGAGTTGTTGTAGGCGCGGTCACCGGCAAGGTAGCCGGGTTTGTATCCACGCTCCCGGAGTCGGTTGAGGATCTTCAGGCCGTTGTACGCGGGGCGGTGACCGGGCTTGTCGAGGCAGACGCCGAGGACGAGGGCCGGGAGGACTTCGGGGTTGGGGGTGCCGTCGTCGAGGAGTACGGCGTCGTGCTCGGCGTCGCGGGTCACGATGAGGTGGGCGTCGTAGCCGTAGAGATACTTCTTTTTGAGCGAGGTCTTCTTCTTGCCCTCGGAATCCTTGGCCTTGCCCTTCTTGGTGGGCAGTGGAGGCGGGTGCATGGAGGCGGCGACCGGGGCGTCGGGGTCCCGGTGGTCGCCTTCACGTACGTACCAGCCGGCGTCGGGGTCGGTGGCGAGTTCCGGCCCGTTAGTGCGGCGGCCACGGGAGAACGTACGGACAGGCGTGGCGTCCACACCCAGGGAGACTTCCGCCAGCTCCGTCAGGAGGCCGTGGAGAGGCCGTACGGAGGCGTCCAGCAGGAACTCTGTGAACCGGGCCAGCCGACGCTCGCGCTCCGCCAAATCGTCGACGTCCGCTGCCGCCCGCAGATCATCGGCGTCCTGGCGTGAGAGGTGCCCGTTGGACGGCAGCGGAGACGGGTTCATGGCGTCCTTCATCGCGTGGAAGAGTCGGCGGACGACGGCGTAGGCAGCCTCGAACCCCTGGTCGTGGTCGGGGTACTCGACGATCCCCAGCAGCTCGCGCAGCCGCGGGCTGATGCGGAAGTACAGAATGTCTGTGACCCGTTCGAGCACGATCTTGCCGACGGTGTCCTGGGTGCACAGGTGAAGGCCGATCAGAAGGCTTCTGAGGTGCAGTGTGCGGCGTCGGCCGCGCGGGAGGTGGACGAACTCCTCAAGCAGCGGGACGAGTTCGCTGTTGTCCACTTCTTCGATCGCCGCTTCGACATCGGCGTCGGCAATGGATCTGCGCCCCGCGCGCATCTCCGTCAGGCGCTCGTGGCGCTCGCTGGGAAGTCCGCGGACACTCGTCATCGGTCGCCTCGCAGCAGGCGGGCCGCTTCGTCGGCGGGGACGGCGCTGAGGAACGGAAGGATGCGGGAGAGGCCGTGGAGGGTGTCCACGCCGGCGGCCGCCACGATGACGGTGATGGGAAGCCGCTCTTCGAAGAGTTCGACCAGCCACGTGGACCTGAGCCGGCCCATGACCAGGCGAGGGACGTTCGGGCTGAGCTGGGTACGGGCCAGGAAGTTCGTGACAGTGTTGGTGCCGCGGCTGTAGCAGTTGGGGCGGAACAGGTATTGGGCGGCGCCCGTGGCGTCGAGGCGGTCGGCAGCGGCGGCCAGAACGCCTTCCCAGGGACGGCGGCAGAGGATCTCCCGTTTCCGGGGACCGCGAGTCGTCACGATGACCGGGCCGCCACCGCCTGAGGCTCTGCGGACGTCGTGGACGCGGACCGGGATGACCTCTGGTGAGTCGAGGCCGGCGCCGAGCCCGAGGGCCATGAGGGTCTTGCATCCCCAGCGGAGCTCCTCGGTGGGCTGCCCACTGACCCAGCCCCACAGGTCTGCGAGTTCAGTGCGGGTGTAAGGGGCGTTGGGAACGGAGGCCGACAGCTTGGCGGGCCTTCCGGTCCGGCATGCGCCGCCCAGGACGACTTCACTGAGCCGTAGGAGCCTGCTCCGGTAGTTGCCGCGGGTGCTCTCTCTCACGTTGGGGCAGCCGACGGCAATGAACCGCTCGATCACTTCCCGGGAGAGCCACACCTCGGCCTTCCCAGGCAGACCCTCGCCGTTGCAGAAGAGTGCCAACTGGGACAGTGCAGAAAGCAGTTCACGCGCCTTGTAGGGCAACTGCGGGTCGGCCTGGCGGACGACACGGCGCACTTCGTCGCCGACGCGGCTCCACCCCGCGGGGGAGCCGGCCGGACGATAGGAATCAATGCGCTGACTCATCACATGCCGCCACACCAGCACCCCGGCGGGAGGGGTGCTATTCGAATAACATGTATCTGCGGCAGCAGTCCCGCGCGACCGGGGAGGACCGGATGGGTCAGACTTCACCTCATGCCCCAAGGAGATGCCCGTCGACTGCCGCCGCGCGCGTACTGCGTCAGCGGCGCGTGGCCTGAGGCCGTCATGGAGGAGCATCACGGGGCGCGTGTCGCCCAAGCGCTGGCTGCCAGGCTCCATGCGGCGATCGCCGAGAAGGGCTGGTCGGCCGCTGAGCTGTCCAGGCGCAGCGGAGTCGCCCGCTACACGATTGCCAAGGCGCTGGCTGGTGAGGCCTGGCCCGACCTGCTCACCATCGCCAATCTGGAAAAGGCGCTGGGAGTGGATCTGTGGCCGGGGCGAGAAGTGTGACGACGGAGGTCGTTGAGGCCGAAAGAAGGATTGTTCGAAGCTGAACACGAAGTGGTCATCCCTTCGAGCGAAGGGCAGGACCATATTTCGCAACGCGCTACCGGAGGCGCGAGGCCGTCCGTAAAATACAGCGTGGCACGAACTGATCCGGCTCTGTGGAAAGTTCTCGGGAGGTTCGTCGCTGTGGGCCGCCACGTGGAAGAGATTCCATGTGGCGGCCTTCCTCATGCTGCAAAGGTGGTGCTAGAGGTCGGTTCTATACAGTCTGTCGGGCACCGGCCGCGTACTGATAATTCGAACCCGGGTGCTTCACGAGTTCCTCGGCGCGTACCAGTTCGTCCATCGTGACCCGCACGCTCTTCGATTTGGTGGGCACGCCCAGAGCTGCTGCCATGGAGCCCGCCTTCCAGAAGCGCTGAGGATCCTGGCGCATGAGGTCGCGGATGCGGTCCTTGCGGGTCTGGCCGTGCCCGTTGGGGGCCTCCATCTCGTTCTCCTCGTCCTCGCCGGACGTCGGCTGTCGCTGGTCAGGGATGCCGTTCCTCTTCCAATCCTCCGCAACGTCCTTGTGCTTCTGGAGCTGACGTAGTAGGCGCAGCTCCTGCCGCACTTTGTAGAGGTCTTTCTGCAGCTCCTCCTCTCTCGCTTCGAGCTTCACGATGTAGGCGTCCGGCTCGCTGGCAAATTCATGCCAGTCAAGGCTCTCAATCATTGGTGAACCGTACCTATGACAAGGCATCTGGAGCCGACTCCGCAAGGGGTACTTCACCCGAACTGACGACGTGATCAATTACCTTTGCCACTTGGGTTCGAGAGTGCTCGAAAAGGATGGAATCTTCCCCTGTGTCACTTACCGCTATGGTTGGTTTGAGTCCTGTGCTAATTTCCCGCGAGTGTTACCTGTGTCTATGGCCAGGCTTACCTTCCGTCCCTTCCTCTTGAATGTGGAAGGGTTGTCCTATGAGGGTAATCCGGCAAGGTAGTTGTCTTGTCCCTGCCTATGTCGCGGCTTGCCCGAAAGGAAGGGGGCTGGGGGTGATGTTGGTGTTTCTTTGCTGCGGATATGCGCGGTGGAGGGCCGAGTGATAGGTCGGAAAGGTAAGTGGGACGGTCACTGCCGCAGCGGAACAGGTAGGTGACCTTTGTCGGCTACCTGTGAGCATCCAGAGGTCTGAGCGCCTTGTGGGGCAGAGATTGGGTAGAAAGGGAGGCCACGGCACCCGCATCTCCGGGATGAGCGTGGATGTCTACCCAAGGCTGTAGGCGACGAGGACAGGCCTACCGCACCTGTCGGGGTGGCCAGCCTGTGTGCGGGGAAGCCGAGGAGGAGGTAACGATCCCGGCAGGCAGTCGGGTATCTGTCATACAAGCTCGCCGCGCGAGCCGACGGCCTGAGGGCGGATATGCGGGGGCAGTCCATCTGGCGTGAGCCTGCGTACAGGGCATAGGGGAGGACAGGTAGCCCAGCGGGGACAAGAGGACCCGGAGAAACAGGCAACGCCACTCCTCATGGCGTGTGTTGTGCCGCACAGGCGCTGCAATCTATCTGCGCTGTTCTGGTAAGTGCCGTCTGCGGAGGCCCGGTGCTCGAATTTCAGCGCCGTTCGGTGACGTCGCGGGCCGCCTCGCGAGCCGGGCGACTGACGGCGTTCAGGGTGGCAGAGGCGGGTCCGGTCCAGTCGCCGTAACCGAGCAGGTGCAGGCGTGCTTCTTCCACAACCGACAGCGCAGGCACTCTGCGCTGGGCATGCTCAGCCCGGTGGAGTACGAACTCCGCACCCCACCGGTAGCGTGAAACCAAGCAACTCGACTCCACCCAACTCGGGACAGTCCGGAGCCTCCACCGATCCCGGAGCGGTTCAGTGCCGACTCGGCACGATGACCTGGCTCGACACCCCCACCGGAGTCATCGCTTTCCGCCGTGAACCCGGTTTCGTCTGCGTCGTCAACCTCGACCGAGGCATACCGGCTCCCGGACCACACGGCGATCCTGCTGGCCAGTGGTGCCATCGAGGACGGGCTGCTGGAACCCGATCAGGCGGCTTGGCTGGAGGTATAGCCGTTCGCACAAGGATAGCGCCCCCCTCAATCTGCCAGGGCCTGTCCGGTGTCACTGCCCGTCGATCGGACAGCCCTTGCCGCGGCCGCAACCACGGCCGGACAGCTGGGTGACCGACGCGACGATCCGCGAGCAGCACAATTGACGAGTAGAACACCGCCGTCGCATTCCCACCGGCATCACCCGACCCATGCGGCCACCGTACGAGCAGGCTGCTTCCCCCTACTCTTGCCGCTTCGCTGATCTGAAACTCGAGTCGTGGTCAGAGCCAGCCGCCGAGAATGATCAGCCCGCGGTGCACCAGCGGCTCAACGAAGGGATTGGGCCGGAGCGAAGGCCCGTACGCCCACTCAGCCACGTCCATGCGCCATGGCGTACGCCGGTGGTCGAGGAGCCGAAGGTCGGCAATCCAGTCAGCGACCTCGCCGGCGGAATACCCGCGGTGCAGAAGCTGGTCCGCGGCATACACGGCGGCCGCCACCCGAAGTGAGTCAGTCCAAGGCCTTCTGCCTTTCCTCTGCCGTTGGGAGGTGCCCCTGGGGGAGCGCACCGCATATCGCAGGAGGGGATCACCGCGCCGCACCATCGACGGAGACAGGAGCGGGATCAGCACGGCCGCAAGCGCCACGAGCTGCCTGTCCTCATGCGTGGGCATCCCATCGAGCCATGCGTTGACTCGCGCCTGCAAGGCCAGCACGGAGTCGTCACTCACCGGCACAGGCTGGCACATAGTCAGCGGGAAGCTGCATGGTTCTCCAAGGTCGTAAGCCCATTCACCCTCGTCGGTCCAGTTCTCGCAGGTTCGCTCAGGTGGGGCGTCGTGCCGAAAATGGACGGTGTCCCAGCAGGCCTGGCATTCGGTCACCAGATACACAGCGTGGTCCACGCACGCGAAGGACCACGGAAGTTTCTAGGGCAGGAGCCAGCGCGGACCGTCGTTGTCCCGTAGACACTTCGAGCACCAGCGTGCCTGCGAACGGTGGAACCACACCCTCTTGTGCCATTGCTGAACCGCCACACCGTCAGACGAGAACAGCGGCAGATGCGGTACCGCGTTGCCGGCATAGCGTGCCAGCGTCATCGCGTGCAGGCGCTCGGCGTCGATCCCGGTCAGCTTCTCCATCCGCCGAACCACCGGATCGGACAACCGCATTTCGGCCGCAGAAAGCCCGCCGAGCCTGTCGAGATGAAGTTCCCGAAGGAGCGGCTTCATCTCGAAATCCTGTTGCTGGGCGAGTGCACCGATCCAGCTGGTCAGTGACTCCCCGGGAATCGGCTGAACCACTGGCTCAGTCAGGATGCGGCGCGGTGGGCGACGCTTCTGCGCCGTTTTCTTCGCAGTACTCACGATGCGAATCCTGTGACAGGGGCACTCTGCCGAACCGTGGCTTGTGAGCGGATCACCGATGTGGGTGACCAAGAAACGTCCTCGTTTATGGGGTCCTGGTCTCCCGCGCGTCACCCATCGGAATGCTTGAGGGTGTTATTCGAATAGCATCGCGGAAGCGATGAGGCATGAACGACGCCCACTCGGATGGCCACGACGTAGTACGTCCCGTCGTCATCGATTCCCCGAACCGCCGACTCCTCCTGATCCCGTCTGTGCCCGACCGCGAAATCCGTTGGACGCTACTGACAGTCCCCATGCGCCTCGGTGAGACCAGCCGCCGCGCGGCAACCCGTCATCTGCGTCGTGTCGTTCGCCTCCCCGCGCTTCGTATTTCGCCTCTCATCGGCCGGCTCTCCCGCAGGGACGCACCGGAAGGCGTTCAGTACATCGTCGTGGTGCGCCCTGCAGCGGAAAGCTGCCCGCCGTCCGTCCGCTTTGCGCTCGCCCCAGAAGCCCGCTGGTGGACGACGGCCGAGTTGCGGTCGGCCCGAGCGCTGGTCGAGCCCGCTGAACTGCTCGACTTCATGGACGGCTACTGGGACGGGTGGCTGCCGGACGGAGAGATCTCGCTCGAGTGACCAGCCGCGCCCAGCTCTCGTCCAGCGAATCCACAACAAACGAACGCCGGGCTATAAGAAATTCGCGATTCTGTCTTGCGCCTTGGCATACCCGGCCTTGTCGATGTGGCTACGGGGCCGATACCGAAGCCCGTCCCGGCGGCCGATCGACCCATACATTCAGCCATGGAGAATCTCGGTGAACCGCTTGGCACTGATGTTGCCGCCGGAGATGATGACGCCGATCCTGCGCGGAACGCGGTCAATCCGGTGGGCCAGCAGGGCGGCCAGGGCACTCGCTCCGCTGGGTTCGACGACGATCTTCATGCGCTCGAAGGCGAACCGCATCGCATCACGGATCTGGTCGTCGCTGATCAGGGCGATGCCGTCCACGAGCCGCTGGTTGAGGGAGAAGGTGAGCTCCCCGGGAATGTCCGCGGCCTGACCGTCGGCGATGGTGCGGGGCACGGGTATGGAGACGCGCCGGCCGGCTTCCAGGGACTGCTTGGTGTCGTCGCCGCCTTCCGGCTCGACGCCGATCACCTTCACTCCGGGCAGAAGTCCCTTGGCGGCCGTGGCGCTGCCGGCGATCAGGCCACCGCCTCCGACGGGCACAATCAGGGCGTCAAGGTCGCCGACCTCCTCGATCAGCTCGAGGGCGGCCGTGCCTTGTCCAGCGATGACGTGCGGGTGCTCGTACGGAGGCACGAGCGTCAGACCGCGGTCGGCGGCGAGCGCTTCCCCGATCGCGACCCGGTCGCCGGTGTAGCGGTCGTAGGTGACGATCTCCGCTCCGTAGCCGGCTGTCGCTGCCATCTTGGAGTGCGGTGTGTCCTCCGGCATGAGGATCACGGCGCTGGTGCCGAGCTCCCGGGCAGCGAGGGCGACGGCCTGCGCGTGGTTACCGGAGGAGTAGGCGGCGATTCCCTTCGCCAGCTGCTCGGCGGACAGCTGCGAAGCGGCGTTGTACGCCCCGCGAAACTTGAACGCTCCGATGCGCTGGAAGTTCTCGCATTTGACGAAGACTTCCGCGCCGACCAGGCCGTCCAGGGTGCGCGAGCGCAGCACGGGGGTGCGGTGGGCGACGCCTTTGATCCGCACCGCGGCGTCGCGGACGTTCTCCAGGGTGACGTGCGGGGTGTCGGTCATGCCTGTGCTCCATCCTGGTCGGTGCCAGCCGCCGCGCTGCCGTCCGGGCCGTGGGCGCCCGGCCCGGTTCTGGCCTTAGCGAGGTAGTTGTAGGCGGAGGCCCGTGAGATGCCGAGTCGTTCCGCGACTTGCTGAGCTGCGCCGCGCACGGCGAAGACACCTCGGTCGTCGAGGCTGCGGAACAGCTCCAGGCGTTCACTGCGGCTGAGTTCGGACCACTTCTTGTTCTGCCGCAGTTGGTGAGCGTCGACGATCGCGTCCACCACGGAGCCGATGTCGTTGTCGAACGTGGTCGTCGGGACCGCGGCGGAACCGGTGACGCCGACGAGTTCCCCGATCAGGGTGTGCGTCTGGTTCACCGCGGTGATGTCGACGTTGACGCACAGCGCCCCGAACACCGTGCCTGCGGAATCGCGCAGAACCATGGTCGACGACTTGACCAGCTTCCCGTCCTGGGTGCGGGTGATGTAATTCAGCTCGTCGGTCGCCTCGTCGCCACGCGCGAGAATTCCCATGCCGATCTCGCTCATCGATCCGCCGACCGTACGTCCGGTGACCGTGCCCGCGATGGCGACGACAGACCTCTCCGGCCGGCGGAAGTCGTGGACGACCACTTCACAGAAGGACCCCAGCGTCCTGACGATGCCGTCGATGACGGGGGTCAGCGCCGCGATGATGGCGTCCTGCTCCTTAGCCGACACCGATTGCCCCAGATGCCACAGGTACCCGAGCAAGAGCCTCGATCTCGATGCAGCCGCCGTACGGCAGTGCCGCCACTCCGACGCAACTCCGGGCGGGGCGCGGCGAGGTGAAGAACCGTTCGTACGCGGCGTTGAGTCGGGCGCGGTCGGCGACGTCGGTCAGATAGGCCACTACCTTGATCACATCGGCGCGGACAGCGCCAGCCGACCTCAGGGCTTCGTCCAAGTTCGCGAACGCCTGTGCGCATTCAGCCTCGAACCCGCCCGACACCAGAACGCCGGGTTCGCTCACCCCGAGGCGTCCGGACACGGCGACCAGATCACCGCTGCGGAACGCCACCGAGTAGGGGTGTTCGTCGACCGGCTGCAGCACGGCGTGGTCGACGTCCGGTTGATTGCCCGCCATCCATCCTCCTCAGGGGACGACTCGGATTCTGTACCAGGAGTCTAAGGTATTGGACAGAAATTCCAAGTCCCGTGTCGTCGGTGATCTCCGCCGTGGACGGTGCCCGGCCGGTCACGAGAAAGGTGCTGGCACGGTGAATCCGAGCAGTGCAGGCCGCCGGTGCGGGTGACAGACCTGCAGACGGCCATGTCGGCCGTCGGCTCCGGCGACCGATGTTGACGACTGCGTGCGAGGGCAATGACACGTCGGCTCCGCAGACCGACGCGTCGTCCACACCGCTCGAAGCTTCAGCGCGAGCTCCAAGGCGGGATCCGGCCAGGGAACCAGGATGATGTAGATCCGGGCGCCGCCGGGCTAGGCGGCGCGGATCGTCGGTGCACAAGGGGGAGCGCGCCACACCGCTTGGTCCCAACTGCTCGCGCCGGGCGTGGAACCGGTAGAGGCGAAGACCGCGGACATTCCGTCCGCGACGACCCTCGCTTCCGGCTGTGGCCCACCGTCCACCCGCCGACCGGCCACGAGGGATACCGGCCACCTCTGAAAAGGTGGACAGCGGACGGAAGCGAGGGTCGTCGCCCCTGTGCGTGCGGCGGACGCCGACACGGCAGATACCAGTGCCGCCACGAGCCGAGTCGGGCAGCGGTTCCTGCCTGGCCCTCCTGGCCAGGCCTGGCCATGTCCGGCGGGAGGATCAGTCACCGGAGGCGGGCCAGTCGTTGATGAAGGAGTACAGCAGGGCGTTGACGAGCTCGGGGCGGGTGGCGAAGGCGAAGTGATCGGCGCCGGGGAGCTCGGCCAGGCGGGCCTGGGGGATGGTCTGGCGCAGGTAGAGGGAGACTCCGGAGGGGACTTCCTGGCCTCTGGTGCTGCTCATCAGCAGCGTGGGAACGGTGATGGCGGTCAGCAGGTGGCGGTCGTCGTCGAGTGAGATGTTGTCGAAGAAGCCGAGCAGGGTCTCGACTCCCGCGTTGTAGCTCATCTCGCGGAACCAGGAGCCGAGTTGCGCGGCCCGTGCGGCGTCGACGTCGGCGAAGACCAGGCCGGGATCGAGCACGGCGTCGGTGATGCCCTCGATGCCGCCCTCGCGTGCGGCGTCGGTGAAGTGGGCGATGGCGGCGTCGTCGAAGCCGTGGGGCCAGTCGTCGCCGCGGCGGAACTTAGGGGAGCCGTTGAGGACGGCAAGCCTGCCGAGCAGGTCAGGGTGCTGGGCGGCGAATCGCAGTGCGACGTGCCCTGCCGAGGCGAAGCCGACCACGGTGGGTCGGTCCAGGCGGAGGTGAGTGATGAGGGCCGCGAGGTCGGCGGTGTACAGGGCGGTGATGCTGTCCACGTCGGGGGGCAGTTTGTCGGAGGCTCCGTAGCCGCGCAGGTCGAGGAAGACGTTGCGGGCGTGGGGGTCGAAGAACTCCTGCTGGGCGGCCCAGGAGCGGGAGTCCAGGGGCAGGCCGTGCACCCAGACGATGGGCCGGCTGCCCGCACCGGTCTCGTAGAAGGCGATCCTGCCTCCCTCTACGTCGAGGTGACGGGCCTGGTCGAAGCTGAGCGGAGGCATGGTGGCGTGCTCCTGGCGTCGGGCGGGAGGTGCCGGGTGTGGCACCTCCCGCTGGGGGTGGTCACAGTCCGGTCGGGTAGGTGACGTTGTCCAGGCCGGGCACGGTCACCTTGGCCGGGTTGTTGTCGGCGGCGACGAGCTGGCTGACGGCGTAGTCCGTCACGGAACCGGACAGCAGCTGGCGCGGGTCCTCCATGACCATCCGCAGGCGGGTGGTCATGGCGCGCCAGTCGTCGGGCCCGTGGATGACGGGCATCTCGCTGATCTCGGTGACGGACGGGTCGGAGATGTCGGGGACGGCGAGGCGGCCGGGGGCGTAGCGGGGCAGTCTGGGGAACATCAGGTCGCCCAGTTCGACGGTGGCGCGGGTGTTGGACCAGATCTGGCGCAGGGGCTGCTCCAGGGCTGCCACCTTCGACAGGTCTCCGTCCAGCGGGGTGGTGAAGGTGGGGGCGTGGGGCGCCATGTAGAGGCGTTCGAGGGGGAGCTGGTAGCCGGACGCGCCCAGGAGCATGGTGGCGACGCTGGAGGTGTTCCAGGTGACACCGGCGGTGGGGCGACCCTGCTTGCCGGCGATGACGACCATGGCCCGGCTCCAGTCGATCTCCTGCTCGCGGAACCAGTGGATGATGCGACGGGAGATGTCCAGTCCGGTGAGGAAGAACGTGGCGATCATCATGTGGTTGACGGTTCCGTGCCCCTCGGCCGTGCCCTTTTCCAGGTAGTCGGTGCGCAGGGCGGTGGCGTTGAGGCGGGTTTCGTCCTCCAGGGCCGCGCTGAGGAAGCGGTCGGTGACGGCGAAGGTGTAGTCGGCCATGTCGGCGATGGCCTGCTCGCGGCCGCGGTAGGTCTCGACGGCGATGGTGTCGCGCCACAGTTCGGCACTGTTGGCCTCGCGGCTGCGCCGCACCTCGGTCAGCAGCCGCTCTGTCTCGCTGCGCCAGCCGGGATCCGCGTACTTCTCCCGTAGCTGTACGAGGGTGGCGACGGCGGGGCCGAGGTGG
>NZ_JBQQCE010000324.1:0-11389 GCF_052245645.1 Streptomyces sp. KR55
GTGCAGCGCAGCTGGCCCGAGAAGCAGGACTCGGTCGCGATCGACCCGGCCACCGGTGAGGTCACCGACGTGCTGCGGTTCGCCGACTACCCGGTGCTCGCGAAGCTGACCCGCTGGGGCATCGACCTGCACACCGGCGTGCTGTTCGGACTCGTCAACCAGATCACCCTGATGCTCCTGGCGCTGTCCCTGATCCTGCTGATACTGCTGGGCTACCGCATGTGGTGGCAGCGCGGCCGCGGTGCCGCCTTCGGCCGGCCCATTCCGCGGGGTGCCTGGGCCCAGGTGCCGCCGCAGATCCTCGTCCCGCTGCTGGCCGTGGCCGCCGTCGTCGGCTACTTCGTTCCGCTGCTCGGTATCCCGCTGGCCGCGTTCCTCGTCGTGGACGTGATCCTCGGCGAGATCGCACACCGGCGGGGGCGGCGGACGTACGGCAGCCGCAGCGGGACCGCCGCCCGGTAGGCCCGCGCCGGGACGGACGGCGGGCCCGGCCTCTCTCGGGGGGGAGGCCGGGCCCGCTTCGATGTGGGCTTCGGCGCGGCGCAGTTGGGCCGAGTGGGAGTAGGCGCGCGCCGGCAGCAGCCGCGGTCCGGTCTGCTCCGGTACCTCCTCATCCCACTGCTCGCTTTCGGGGTGCCTACTTCGTCATGGCGGCCAGCTCCGCGTTGGCCCGCTCCGTGACCAGGACAAGGACCCGGCCGGCCACCGCCAGGTCCTCCGCCGGGATCCCGGCGTAGATCCGGGCGGAGATCTCCCCGGTCTCGGCGGCGGTCGTTTCGTACAACTTCCGTCCCGCGTCCGTGATCCGCAGCTGGGTCGCCGCCGGTTCGAGCAGCCCCTTGTCGATGAGTTCGTCGACGACGCCATGCACGTCGGCCGGGTCGGCCTTCAGCGACCCGACGACCTGGGCGACCAGGGCGTCGCGCTCGACCGGGGCCTCGGCGACAGCGACCAGCCGGAGGGTCACCGACTGCTGGAAGGTGGCGCCGTAGCGGGCGAGCACGGTCTCGAGGACGGCGCGACCGGCGTAGTGGGCCAGGCCTATGACCCGGCCGTTGACGGTGGGGGTGGTGGTCATGACTGCTCCTGCTGGTGCTCGTCGTGGTCGATGAATGGATCAAGCGGTGCGTCGAGCAAGGTGGCGAGATCGCGCGTGAACTCCCGGGCGCGCGGGCTGTCGAGACCGCCGAGCGGTTCCAGAAGCTGTCCCAACAGTCGGTGTACGACGGTGATGGCCCGGCGTGTGACGTCCCGGCCCTGGTCGGTGAGCGCCAACTGGACGGCACGCGGGTCCTGCGGATCGCGGGTGCGCTCCAGCAGGCCGGCGGTCTCCAGGGCGCGGGCGAGCTTCGACACGTAGAGCGGTTCGAGCCCGGTGTGGTCGGCGAGGCGTCGCTGGCTGGGCCGCAGTCCGGAGTGCTGCATGCCGTACAGCGACGCGACCAACGAGTACTGCGCATGGGTCAGTCCGAGCGGCGCGACCGCGCGGTCGACCGCCACGCGCCACTTCATGGACAGCCGCCAGACCAGGAAACCGGGCGTCGGGCCGCCCTCGGGTGCCTCACTCATGACAGATACGGTACATGGCTATTATATCCATGGCTACTATTTTCTCGCGTTGAGGTGAAGCCACCGACGCCGCCCGGCGGACGGCGCCGTAACCGACTGACGGGAGGTCCCCGGCGGGACTAGGTTGTCGCCATGAGCAATCTTGATCGCGAGGCGGTTCCCGCCGTGTGCGGCGGCCGTGGATTCGTGGTGGCCGAGCCCGTACGCGAACTCCTCAGCCCCCGCCGCGTCAAGCTCGGCGAGTCCAGTGAAGTCCGCCGACTGCTGCCCAACCTGGGCCGCCGCATGGTCGGCGCCTGGTGCTTCGTCGACCACTACGGCCCCGACGACATCGCGGACGAGCCCGGCATGCAGGTGCCGCCCCATCCGCACATGGGACTGCAGACGGTGAGCTGGCTGCACGAGGGCGAGGTGCTGCACCGCGACTCCACCGGCAGCCTCCAGACGATCCGCCCGCGCGAACTGGGACTCATGACCTCCGGCCGGGCGATCAGCCACTCCGAGGAGAGCCCGAAGCCCCACGCCCGCTTCCTGCACGGCGCCCAGCTCTGGGTCGCGCTGCCGGACGGTCACCGCCACACCGACCCCCGCTTCGAGCACCACGCCGACCTGCCGGTCGTCACGGCACCGGGCCTGCAGGCCACGCTCATCCTCGGTGACCTCGACGGCGCCACCTCGCCCGGCACGACGTACACCCCGATTGTCGGCGCCGACCTCGCCCTGGCCCGCGGCACGGACGTGCGCCTGCCGCTGGAGCCGGACTTCGAGTACGCCGTCCTGTCCATGTCCGGCGAGGCCCACGTGGACGGGGTGCCGGTCCTGCCGGGCTCGATGCTCTACCTCGGCTGCGGACGCAGCGAACTGCCTCTGCGCGCCGAGTCGGACGCGGGGCTGATGCTCCTGGGCGGTGAGCCGTTCGAGGAGGAGCTCATCATGTTCTGGAACTGGATCGGACGGTCCCAGGAGGAGATCGCACAGGCCCGCGAGGACTGGATGACGGGTACCCGGTTCGGGGAAGTGAAGGGCTACGACGGAGATCCACTGCCCGCCCCCGAGCTTCCGCCGATGCCGCTGAAACCGCGCGGAAGAGTGCGCTGACCCGCGAGAGATACGGTAGCGGCTGAGAAGGCAGGAACCTGCGGGGTCCTGCCTCCGAGTCTTCCGCCCGCTTGCGGGGTAGCGGCGGTCCCGGCTGCGTGTCTGGGGCGAGGCACGGGCGATTCCACGGTGTGGCTGTATGCGGGCGGCTCTGGTCAGCCTTTTGCTGACCCAATGCTGACTTTGCTGACAGTTCATCAGGTGGCGATGAGAGTCTGTTCCCGCAGTTGCGGAGCCCCAGGAACGTTTGCTGGTCCGGCGGTTGCCCGACGGTTGCTGACTCGGGGCGCGCTCCGGTTCGTCGGAGCCGGAGCACGAGGCTTTCGTGGTGTGGCGTTGTTGACCTCGGTGGTGAGCGCCAGGCGCAGGAAGCCGTCGGTGTCGCGGTACGGCTCCGGCTCGTCGGCGGTGACGAGGTACGGGCCGAGGGCGGTGTCCTTGCCCTTGCAGGGGCCGAGGCCGACCTTCATCTCCGCCGACTGCAGATCGCGGGCCGACCTGTCGTTGAAGACGGTGTAGCCGACGATGTGGTCGCGGGCCTGTTCCGAGGTGAGGTCGCGGCCCTCCCGGCCGATGACCGCGCCCACCTCCAGCTCGAAGTCCTTCCCCGGCTCCGGTCGACTCCGGGCGCATCAAGGCAGCCGTCCTACTCGGCGCACTGCTCGCCGCGGGCGTGGCCGCGCTGCTGGTCAAGCGCCGTAATCGCGTTCCAGGACTTGACCGTGCTCCGTGCTCCGTGTGCCGGCCCACGGGCTCGTCCGCGAGTCCGAACACGGCCGCACTACTGAGAAAACGCTGGTCACGGGGACGTACGTGCCCGTGAACCCGAGTAGTGTGAAGTCACCGGGAGTAGTTCGCACACCGGCTCCCGTGCCGGTGTCGTTCCCGGCGAGCAACAACATCGGGCAGTCGATGACGAGCCCGAGGGCAGGTTCGCGCCATGACCATGACTACTGAGCGCATGATGACTGATGAGCGCGTCCCCTCGTCACCGGCCCGCTTGTCCCTGGCACCCGCGGGCGCGCCACCAGGTCTCCTGGACGGCGCCTGGTGGCCGCGGTCCCGGGACCTTTTCCACGAGTTGCCCGCTCTGACAGACAGGCTGGACGGGTGCTGGGGCCGGATCACCCGCGTCACGGTGAACCCGACCCACTGGCCGGTGATCCCTCCGAA
Source organism: Streptomyces sp. KR55 (assembly GCF_052245645.1). Lineage (NCBI taxonomy): Bacteria > Bacillati > Actinomycetota > Actinomycetes > Kitasatosporales > Streptomycetaceae > Streptomyces > Streptomyces sp. KR55. The sequence continues at coordinate 3,841 of NZ_JBQQCE010000324.1, forward strand.
GGTGCCCGTCACCGGGCACACGGTGCACGTGGGCTGGTTCATGGATGAGCAGGACCCACACAAACTGATACTGCTCTCCTACACCGCCGGACGCTGGGACCTGCTGGTGATCCCACCGGAAACCAGTGCGGCCTCCGCCGCCCGGCTGATGTCCGCCGCAGCCACCCCGGGAAGCCTCCTTACCGCCAGCAGGCTGATGGCCGACGAGGACGCGATCCGCGACGCGGCTGAGGACCGCGGCCAGGAATCGGAGTGGGACACCGAAGGCGGGGCCGCGCCCCCGCCGCTCAGGCACCCGATCGGGCACCTGACCCCCGCCCAAGAGAGGTGAGGACAGTGGAGACCCTCATCACCACTGCGGTGATCCTCGCCGTGATCGCTCTGGGAGTTCTGCTGATCCATCTGCTCAATGCCCAGCCCGACCAAAGGATCGCGGCCTTCCGCTACAGCGATGTCCTGCCGGTGCGCGGCGGCCGGAGCCGGAAGCGCCGGCCGCCAGCCAGGGGTTCCGCCGGACACCACGACGGGGACCACGGATGACACTGACTCTTCTCTGACCGGGGGCGGTGGGTGCGACGCCGAGGCGGCGCGCCCACCGGCACGCCACCCGGATCCCTCCCCTGTCACCTGGACGAACCACCTGGACGAACGAGGACACCATGAAACCAGCGGAATCAGTGCCCTCGGCCGGACACGCCGAGGTTCGCATCGTCGCTGCGTCCCCGGAGACGGCACGCCAGATCGCGGAGGTTCTCCGGCGTTGCTTCGCCTCCACAGAACAACGCAGCTATCCCGTAGGCCGCGATGGCGGAACCCGTCTCCATCTCACCGTCGACGCCACCCACGCCGCAGAGCCCGCCCGCTCCTGGCTGTTGTCAAGTGAGTCGTCGGATGACGACCGAACGCAGTCGGACGAGGTTGAGGCACCGGTCGCAAGGGTGCGCGGCTGCGGCAGGGCGCCAGCCGCCCCGGATAGCCCAACTGCGCGATGACCTCAGAATCCACGAGGAGGACCTGGCTGCGGCGTGCACGTATCTGGCAAGAGCTCCTTCGGTATCGGGGGTCTACTACCTCATCTCCGGGGCGGCGGACGTCGTCACATCCCAGTGCAGCAGAGCGGTGCATGGAGGCGGCGACGAAAGGCCTCGCCTCCGCCCCCCCCGGAGCCGTCCCGGCGCTCGTGACCTATGAGCCCGGCAGCGCCATGCGCCAGATGCGTGCCCAGACGGAGGTGTACTGCCGTACGAGCCGCCCCGTCGTGTAGGAGATGCCGTATTTCTCGCACAGTGCGCGCACCCGCGGGGCGATCTCGGCGTAGCGGTTGCTGGGCAGATCGGGGAAGAGGTGGTGCTCGATCTGGTGGCTGAGGTTGCCGGTGAGGATGTGAAAGGCCGGGCTGCCCTCGATGTTGGCGGAGCCGAGGGCCTGGCGCAGGTACCACTCGCCGCGGGTCTCGCCATCGATCTCGTCCTCGGTGAAGGACTTCGCGCCGTCGGGGAAGTGGCCGCAGAAGATGACGGTGTGCGCCCAGAGATTACGGGCCGTGTTGGCGGTGAGGTTGCCGAGCAGGCACGGCAGGGCCGAGGGACCGGCCAGCAGCGGGAAGAGCAGGTAATCCTTGGCGGCCTGCCGGGCGGCTTTGCGGAGCATGCCGGTCAGGTCGCGGAGGAAGACGTGCGGCGGTTTGCGGCCGTCGAGGACGGCGTCGTGTTCCAGGTCGTAGAGGGCGATGGTCCATTCGAAGACCGGGGCGATCGCGGCCGCGTAGAAGGGCTGGGCCAGGTGGACGGGGCGCCAGGGCTGGTCCGGGCTCATACGGAGAATGGTGTAGCCGAGGTCGCGGTCGCGGCCGACGACATTGGTCCAGGTGTGGTGGAGGTCGTTGTGGGTGTGCTTCCACGCCGCGGAGGGGGTGAGGAAGTCCCATTCCCAGGTGGTGGAGTGGATGGCCGGGTCCCTCATCCAGTCCCACTGGCCGTGCAGGATGTTGTGGCCCAGCTCCATGTTCTCCAGCACCTTGGCCACGGTGAGCATGGCGGTGCCGGCCAGCCAGGCCGGCGGCAGCAGGGAGACGGCGAGCGCGGCACGCCCGCCGGCCTCCAGACCGCGCTGTACGGCGATGAGCCTGCGGATGTAGCGGACGTCGTCGGCACCGCGGTCCGCGAGGACCTCGCGGCGCAGGGAGTCCAGCTCGCGCCCGAAGGATTCCACGTCGGTGGGCGCCTCGGCTGTGATGGATCGGACGGCTTGCAGAGTCATGGGGATCGCCTCTCGCTACGGTGGCTGTACGGGACCGGGTTCGCGGATCTCACAGGTCGATGGCGACGGTGCCGACGACCGCCGAAACACAGGTCTGGACGAGTTCGCCGGGCTCACCGGTGACGTCACCGGTACGGAGGTCACGCACCCGCCCCGACACGAGAGGGCTCACGCAGCTGAAGCAGATGCCCATGCGGCAACCGCTCGGCATGAGGACTCCGGCGGCCTCGCCCGCCGCCAGCAGCGGCGTGTCCGGACCGGCGTCCGTCTCGACGCCGCTGCGGACGAAGCACACCCGGCCCGGTGCGCCGTCACCGGCCGGTGGAAGCGGGGCCGCGGCTCGGAAGCGTTCGAGGCGCAGCCGGTGCCCAAGACCTTCGCGCTGCCAATGCCGCTGGAAGGACTCGAGCATCGCGTCGGGGCCGCAGATCCAGGTGTCCCGCTCGCGCCAGTCCGGGCACAGTGCGGTCAGCCGGTCCGGGGTGAGTCGCCCGGCCGGGCGGGTGTGGTGCTCGTACAACCGGAACCACGGGAGCCCGGCATGCAGGTCGCGCAGCTCAGCCCCGAAGACGGTCTGTTCGGCGTCCGGCGCGCTGTGCACCATCGCCACGTCCACTTCCGCCGTGTCGCGCCGCCCGACACGGACGGCCAGAGCCCGCAGCATGCTCATCGCCGGTGTGACCCCGATGCCCGCGGTGAGCAGCAGCACCTTCCGGGGCAGCGCCCCGTCCGGCAGGACGAACTCCCCTTGCACCGGGCCGAGCCGCAGCACGGTGCCGGGGCGCACGTGGCGCGCCAGGTGCGTCGAAACCCGGCCGTCCACAAGCGCCTTGACGGTGATGGCGAACGGCTCGCCGGGGCGCCGCCCAGGGGCCGAGGAGATCGTGTAAGTGCGCCAGTTGAGCACCCCGTCGACCTCTGCGCCGATCGACACGTACTGCCCCGGCCGGTGCCCGGACCAGCCACGTCCTGGCCGGATCAGCAGGGTGGTGGCCTCCGAGGTCTCCGGCTGCACGGCCTGCACCCGCCCGGCCGGCCACCGTGCCGACAGCAGAGGATCGAGCAGTGCAAGATAATCATCCGGCAGGAGCGGAGTGGTCAACCGGCTCGTGGCCCGGTGCGCAAGCCGCCCTGCCTGGCCGTGCAGGGCGGCGAGGAGAGACGGGGCCATGCTCTGAAACCTTTCGTTCGCCCGGTCGCAGGGTTCGATCGTCGTCGGTCCGGCCTCGGTCTCGCTTCGACCAGATTGCCTACGGTTACGTATCCGTAGATTAAAGGGCGAAACCAGACAATGCAGCGGCACCGGTACCGGAACGCTCGGAGGGTGCGGACCCACCGCGGGGGCCACCCGGCGAGCCGTTCGGAACGTCGTGGTGGCCGCCTTCACCGAGGCTGGCGAGGCCGCCCACGAGCGCGCCGACGTACTCCGCTGTGAGTAGTGCGTACGACTGTGGACACCACGCACGCCGCCGAGCCCACTCGGTCCTGGCTGTCCTCCAGCAGGTCGTCGGCCGACGACCTGTCCGCACATGGACGAGCCGTGACGTTCCGGATCGGCGGGCCAGCCCTCGGGCCCGGTCACTCGCAGCGCGGCTGCCGCGTGGCAGCCGACGGCGCACCGGGGCAGGCTGGAGGGCGCAGGGTGACCGTCCGGGGCTCGTAAGCCCCTCTTGCTGCCGTGGGCGGCCACTCCGACCACGGTCTGTCCAGGGAGCGGAACGCATGATTCAGCCAGCCGACATCCGTGAATGGCGCGACCACGACGTCGTCGACCCGAAGGGACACAAGATCGGCGCGTTGGAAGCGGTCTACGTGGACACCACCACCGACGAACCGGCCATGGCCACTGTCCGGACGGGGCTGCCCACTCGCCAGCGCCTTGTGTTCGTCCCGCTCGACGAGGCGATCGTCGGCCCGGACTACCTCAAGGTCGCGTACTCCAAGGGGCAGGTACGGAAAGCTCCGTCCATCGGCACGGACGGCGTACTGCCCGCCGAGGACGAACCAGCGATCTTCCAGCACTACGGCATGACCTACCGCCCCGGCACCAAAGGCGAGCGGCAACTCGCACGCCGCTGAACCGGCCGCCACACCCGAGGAGGCACTCGCACGATGGCGATCTTCCTCTCGTCCTCGTCGCCGTCGTACTGGGGCTCATGGGCGCCGTCACCGAAGGCCTGCTGTATCTGCTGATGATCGGCATCGTCCTCCTCGTGGCGGACGTGGCGTACTTCGGCGCCCGTCTGTTCATGCGGCCTCGCCGACGACCCGTCCAGGAGGTGCATACTGGCGACAATGAGAAAATCAGAGGTAACAAGGCGTCATCTGCCCACCAGCCCCTTCAAGGCCCCTGTCACGCCACCTCTCAAGAGGTTCGTTGCAGGAAACCGGGTCACACATGATGTGTACGGCCTCGGCCGGGTGACCGCTGTTGAGGACGGGATCGCGGTGCTGGTTGACTTCGGCGGGCTGCAGGTACGGGTCACCAGTCCCTACGCCAAGCTGACCGTTCTGTGAGACCTCCTGCTCCCGGTCGAGGAGCAGCAGATGATCTTACACTCTTTGGCATCAGTACAGCCCCCTTCTCTCCAACACCTTGCTCGCCACTCCCGCAGCGCAGGGAGACCCTCCATCCGGAACTGGATCGGACGGTCCCAGGGGGAGATCGCACAGGCTCGCGAGGACTGGATGACCGGTACCCGGTTCGGGGAGGGGAAGGGGTACGACGGGGATCCGCTGCCTGCCCCGGAGCTTCCGCCTGTGCCGCTGAAACCGCGAGGACGAGTGCGCTGACCTGCGTGCCGCCCGGCCAGTCGCTTCATGCTCCGGCCTCCGGGCGCAGCACGTCGGAGACGGACTTGAGGCCGCCGTGCGCGGTGGGGCCGCCGTCGACGGGGATCTCGGCGCCCGTGATGAAGGACGCGTCGTCGGCCAGGGGAAAGACGAGGAGCGGGGTCACCTCGTCGACGGTGCCGGTGCGGCCGAGTGGTGTCTCGCGCAGGTTCGCCGCGCGGAACGCCGGAGCGGCCGAGGCCGTCATCTCGGTCTCGATGTAGCCGGGGCGCACGGGCGCCAGGGCGGCGAGGGCGTCACGCGTTCCCTCCAGGGGACCGTGTGCTGGGGTCAGTTTCGGGTGGCGGCTGGGCGCTTTCGGGGTCTGAGCTGGGCTGTGGTCGGTCGGTCGGGCGCGGCGGCGGCGACCAGTTGGTCGATGCCGTCTTCCAGCGCGTCGACCACATCGGGGACCGCCGCCTCGACGGCACCCTGGTCGACGTCCTCGCGGTCATAGCTGGACGACACGAGGCGTTCCACGGCGTCCAGAAGCAGGTCTCGCCCATCGGGATCGGCGAAGCCCCTCACGAGTGCACCGCCCAGGACTGCCTCGATCCCCATGACGATCTCGTCGTCGGCCACCTCGCGGACCAGGTGGTGGGCGCGCATGACGGCCAGAACCCTGTACAGCGCCCGGGTCGGCGGCTCAAAGCGGCCGGGCGGCCCTATGGGCTGGTCGACCACCAGCGGGGCCATGTCCGGATTGTCCAGGCTGGCCGCGATCTCACGCCGGATGACGGTGCCCAGGCGCAGGAGGGACGGATCGTTGCGGAGGTCGTCCGCGAGTACGGCGAAATGCCCGGCGAGCTCGAGCTGGAGAACGGCATCCCGCAGGCGTGCCTTGGACGGCCAGTAAAGGAAGACCGTCCCCTTTCCGACGCCCGCGCGAGCCGCGATGTCGTCGACCGTCGTGCGCTCCGCGCCGGTCTCACGGAACTGTGCCCTGGCCGCAGCCAGGATCGCTTCCGCTCGGTCCTGTGCCGGACGTGCCACGCCGTCTCTCCTCTCGTCTGCCTGCATGGTAGCTGCCTCCGCCGGTTTTTGACTGACAGCTTTTTTGTAGTCAATAATGGTGACCTCGGCATCCACAGGAGAGGACCGACATGAACAAGCCGCGCGCCCTCGTCGTGGGCATGGGCATCGGAGGCCTGGCCACGGCACTGCGCCTGCATGACATCGGCTGGGACACCCTGCTCGTAGAACGCGCCCCCGAACGCCGTTCCTCCGGATACTTCATCGGGCTCTTCGGCACCGGCCGCGCCGCCGCGCAGCGGCTGGGCGTGCTCGACGCGATCGGCAACCGGTACGACGCCACAAGCACGACCTACGACATCGACCGGGAAGGTCGCCGTCGCCGGCCGGGCCTGGGCTACGGTGACCTTCCCGGTTCCCCCCACCTGGTCCTCCGGGGCGACATCGAGGCCGCCCTCTACGACGCCGTCGAGCCCCTGACCGAGATGCGGTTCTCCACGACGCCACTGGCCATCGATGAGGGCCCCGAGGGCGTCGACGTCACGCTGCGTACGACAGCGGGCGCCACCGTCGACACCACCGAGCGGTTCGACCTCGTCGTGGGAGCCGACGGCCTGCGCTCCACGGTGCGCCGCCTGGCCTTCGGCCCGGACACCGACTACCTCCAGCCCCTCCACCACATCATCGGCGCCACGGTCCTCAAGAGCCCCGTACCCGGGTACCGGCCCACCGACGGCCTCGTCCTCGCCGAGCCGGGCCGCTCCGCCTGGGTCTTCCCGTTCGCCGACCATCAGCCGACCGTGCTGTTCAACTACCGCACCGACGACGAGGACGCCGAGTTCCGGCGCCCGCCCATCGAGTCACTGCGCCGCGCCTTCGGCCCCGAACCGACCGGAGCCGTGCTGGAGAACCTCCTCCAGCAGTTCGAGGAGGCCGATGACTTCCTCTTCGACTCAACTCACCAGGTACTGATGCCCACCTGGCACACCGACCGCGTCGTCCTCCTCGGCGACGCGGCCTGGTGCCTGACCCTCTACTCGGGCATGGGTGCCTCCACCGCCCTGGCCGGCGCCGACCTGCTCGGCACCAGCCTGCAGCGCAATCCCGGCAACCCCGCCCGGGCGCTGCGCGAGTGGGAGCAGAAGCTGCGGCCCTTCATGGCCACCCACCAGGAGATCGGCCGCAAGGACCTGGTGATGTTCGTTCCCCAGACACCCCGGGACAAGGCGACCCGTACCCTCACGCAGAATCTGCTGGGCAATCCGGTCGGCAAGCGGGCGATGAAGGCCCTCACCGCCAGGAAGTTCCAGGACAAGTTGATCGACATCGCCGCGGCCTGACCGGCCCGTCAGACCTCACAGCATGAGTCGGTCGATGGTGATCGGGAGGGAGCGGATGCGGCGGCCGGTGGCGTGGAAGACGGCGTTGCCGATGGCCGCGGCCAGGCCGACCAGGCCGACTTCGCCGACTCCCTTGGTGCCCACCG
>NZ_JBQQCE010000325.1:0-11363 GCF_052245645.1 Streptomyces sp. KR55
CATCTCCTCGGCGCACTCCAGCAGCGGGGCCGAACCGCCCTCCCGCCCGTCGTGGGCGCGCAGTGCGGCCTCAAGACCGGCCCGGCCGATCCAGGCTCCGCTGCCGCAGTCGCCCAGCAGATGGCCCCAGCCGTCCGCGCGACGCCATCGCGTCAGGTCCGTGCCGATCGCGATGAGTCCGGTACCGGCGGCGATCACCGCTCCGGGCCTGGGGCCCAGGGCGCCTGTGTAGGCGGTGACGGCGTCGGCGGCGAGGGCGACGGTCCGGATCCCGCATTCCCGTTGCAGGGCGGGGGGAAGTCCGGCACGCAGATCGTCGCCGAGCGTGCTGAAGCCCGCCGCGCCGACGGCAGCCGTGTCCAGCGCGGTGACTCCGGCCTCGGCCGTCAACTCCTGGACCATGGGTAGGAGTTGCTGCATGAAGTGCCCGGCGTCGATCCCTCGCGCCCCGGTGCGGACCGGCTCCGCCGACTCCCGCAGGGCGAGCGGCCCTCGCACGACGGTGCCCACGACGGCCCGCAGGCCGGAGCCTCCCGAGTCGACGGCGAGGAACGCGGATTCCCCAGCGGCTGCCGGCCCGCCGAGTCGGCCCGCCTCATGCGAGAGCCCCGAGGCGGAGGTCGCAGCCGCCGGGGAAGCCGACGGGGCTTGCTTGACCACTGGACGCGACAAGCTCCCCTCCTTCCCGGCGACCGGCTGCGCGATCTGCTCGACCGGCTCGAAGATATCGGTGATCTCGGCGATCTCGACGAGGAGGAAGAGTAGCGCCGAGAGCGGCGTCCATGGGTGGGGCTTGTCTGCTTGTGCCGGGGCGCGGTGCGTACCAGTAGAGTGACGCGCCGTGGCACCACGACCCTTGTATGAACTCGTTGAAGCAGGCTGGGCGAAGGCTCTCGAACCTGTGGCCGGACGCATCGCTGCCATGGGGGACTTCCTCCGGGCCGAGATAGCGGCCGGCCGGACCTACCTTCCGGCCGGGGAGAACGTCCTGCGGGCTTTCCAGCAGCCCTTCGACGACGTTCGGGTCCTGATCGTCGGCCAGGATCCCTACCCCACGCCGGGGATGGCCATCGGATTGAGTTTCGCCGTCTCGCCCGAGGTGCGTTCCTTGCCGGGCAGTCTGGAGAACATCTTCCGGGAGATGCACTCCGACTTGGGGCTGCCCAGGCCGTCCAACGGCGATCTGACGCCGTGGACCGAGCAGGGGGTGCTGTTGCTCAACAGAGCGTTGACGACGGCCCCCCGCAAGCCCGCGGCGCACAGGGGCAAGGGGTGGGAGGAGGTCACGGATCAGGCCATCCGGGCGCTGGTTGCGCGGCGAAAACCGCTGGTGTCGATCCTGTGGGGGCGCGACGCCCGCAATCTCCGCCCGCTGCTCGGGGATCTCCCGGCGATCGAGTCGGCTCATCCCTCGCCGATGTCGGCGGACCGGGGTTTCTTCGGCTCGCGTCCGTTCAGCAGGGCCAACGATCTGCTGCAGCGGCAGGGTGCGCAGCCGGTGGACTGGCGACTGCCGTAGGCGCCCGGCAGTCTCTCCCGCCGTGGGGGTGGGGTCCCTGGCCCTTCGTGTCGACGACGTGTACTGCGACGCCGAGTCGTTGCGGGCCTTCATGCGCGCCATGTGGGACCTCAGCTTCGGCATGTCGCAGGAGCTCGCTGCCCTCGCGGGGATGGCCGGGACGAAGCGCCTCGTCGACGTCGGCGGCGCCACCGAGCCGTTCGCGGTGGCGGCGCTGCTCGCCGAACCCGCTCTGCACGCCACCGTCTTCGACATGCCGGCGGTCGGCCCCCTCGTTGGTGAGGACGCCGAGGCACGTCCGGTGGCCGACCGCCTCGGCTTCGTCGGCGGCGACTTCTCCGCGGACGAACTCCCCACGGTGACTGCCTCGCCTTCGGGTAAGGCCGAACCCCCGACATGCGGCGCATCCGCCTCATTCGAGGACCGCGGCCCGCACGCACAGTACATCCGGCAGATGCGACGCCAACTGCCGCCAGCTGTCGCCGTCGTCGGCCGAGGCGTACAACTCGCCGTTCCGGTTGCCGAAGTACACGCCCGCCGGGTCCGCGTCGTCCGTGCACAGGGCGTCGCGCAGCACCGTGCCGTAGTGGTCCTCCTGCGGCAGGCCGGCGGTGAGCGGCTCCCACGTGCTGCCCGCGTCCGCCGTGCGGAAGACCCGGCAGCGCCGGCCGGCGGGTACCCGGTCCGCGTCCGCGTTGATCGGGAACACGTACGCGGTGTCGCCGCGGTGGGGATGCGCGGCCGCAGCGAAACCGAACGTCGAGGGCAGGCCCTTGCCGATGTCGGTCCAGTGCGCACCCGCGTCGTCGCTGCGGTACACCCCCCAGTGGTTCTGCAGGTACAGCCGGTCCGGCGTCGACGCGCCCTGCGCGATCTTGTGCACGCACTGACCGAACTCCGGGTCGGGATCCGGCAGGAACACGGCGGAGACCCCGGAGTTGGACGGTGTCCAGCTGGCGCCGCCGTCCTTCGTACGGAACACCCCGGCCGTCGACACGGCGACCGTGACCGCCTGCGGATCGCGTCGGTCGGTGATCACGGTGTGCAGGCCCTCTCCGCCGCCGCCCGGCACCCACTGCGAACGCGTGGGGTGCTCCCACAGCGGACGGACGAGGTCGAAGTGCTCCCCGCGGTCCTCGGAGCGGTACAGCGCGGCCGGTTCCGTGCCCGCGTAGACCACATCCGGCTCCGCGGCCGCCGGGTGCAGCTGCCACACCCGCTCCAGCGAAGCGCCGGTTTCCTTCGGGAACCTGACGGCCGGCTGGGCCGGTTCGGTCCATGTCCGGCCCAGGTCGTCGGAGTGGAACACCGACGGCCCCCAGTGCGCGCTGTCGCCGCCGGCCAGTAGCCGCGGGGTGGCGCCGCGGGTGTCGATGGCGACCGAGTACACGGCCTGTGCGTTGAAGTAGGGACTCTCGTCGAACTCCCAGGCGCCACCGCGCCGACGCCCGATGAACAGGCCCTTGCGCGTACCCACGGCGAGCAGTACCTCGGTCATTGCCGATCACCTCCGCGACGTCCTTGTCTCAGATACCGGCCAGTCTGCACCCCGGCACTGACAGTCCCCCCCGGAATCGCTTCGTCGCAGGTCAGCGGGGTGTCGCCGGTCACCGCGCAGTCGCGCGCTGAGCATCGGCGAGCCGTTCGCCGTATGGGAGGGCGGTCGGTGATGTTCGTGCGCTCACGAGGAGGAAGCCTTCGATGGCGTTCCGTTGTCCGAAGGTGCGGCTGTGGCGCTGGCGGCGCAACCCGCTCAAGCGACGTGCCGACACGGTGGAGGCCTGGGTCCTGCTCGGCGCCGGGATGCTCACCGTCCTCGGCGGGGTGCTCGCCGGTCTGACGGTGGCCCGGTCCGTGGAACAGGAGCTCGCTCGTGAGCGTGCCGAGTGGCGAACCGTGACGGCGAGCCTGACCGAGGACGTCCCCGGAGCGTCCCGCGCGGCAGGCGGCGCGTCGAACGGTGAGCGGGTGTGGGCCGAGGTGCGCTGGACGGCGCCGGACGGTTCCTCGCGCACCGGCCAGGCCCGGGTCCGCCCCGGCAGCTCCGTCGGCACGCCGGTCACCGTGTGGACGGACCGCCGGGGCCGCCTGGTGACCGCGCCCGCCTCCGAGTCCCAGGCCCGGGTGCGGGCCTCGCTGATCGGCGGCCTCGCGGGGGTGAGCGCCGCCACGGTGCCGTTCGCCGGCGGACGCGTCCTGCTCGCCCGCCTGGAACGCCGCCGCCTGGACCAATGGGACCTCGACTGGGCGCGGTTCGATCCGCTGTGGGGGCGCAGGACGGGCTGACGGGGCGGCGACGCGCCCCACCGGCACGCTCAGTCCCCGCCGGGCAGCGCCCTGCTCAGGATCGCGTCGATGTCGGCTGCGTCGGGAAGCGTGCCGAACGCATGCCCCCAGTCGCCGCCGAGCCGTGTGGCGCAGAACGCGTCGGCGACCGCGGGCGGGGCGTACCGGACCAGCAGCGAGGCCTGCAGGGTGAGCGCCATCAGCTCCACGAGCCGCCGCGCACCGGCCGGCGAGGCCGTGGCCAGCCCCTGCTCCAGGCGGGACACGGCCGCGTCCAGCCGTGCGTCCGCGCCCTGCGCCAGGGCGAGCTCGTCGAACAGCGCCTGAGCGGTACCCGGCTCACGGCTCAACGCCCGCAGCACATCGAGGGCGTTGACGTTCCCCGAGCCCTCCCAGATCGACAGCAGGGGCGCCTCACGGTAGTGGCGGGGCATGCCCGAGTCCTCCACATAGCCGTTGCCGCCCAGGCACTCCAGGGCCTCCGCGGTGAAGGCCGGTCCCCGCTTGGTCACCCAGTACTTGCCGACGGCGGTCGCGATCCGGCGGAACGCCGCCTCCGTGCTCTGTTCGTCGTCTCCGCGCACCGCACGGTCGGCCGCGCCGGCCAGCCGTAGCGTGAGCGTCGTGGCGGCCTCGGACTCCAGCGCGAGGTCGGCGAGGACGTTGCGCATCAGCGGCTGGTCGACCAGTCGGGCCCCGAACGCGCTGCGGTGCCGCACATGGTGCCCCGCCTCGACGAGCGTCTTGCGCATCAGCGTCGCCGACATCATCACGCAGTCCAGCCGCGTGCAGTTGACCATCTCGATGATCGTCTTGACGCCCCGGCCCTCGGGCCCCACCAGCCAGGCCACGGTCCCGTCGAACTCGGGCTCGGAGGAGGCGTTCGAGCGGTTGCCCAGCTTGTCCTTCAGACGCTGGATGCGGAAGGTGTTGCGGCTGCCGTCGGGCAGGACGCGCGGCACGAAGAAGCAGGACAGGCCGCCCGGAGCCTGGGCCAGCACCAGGAAGACGTCGCACATGGGCGCCGAGGTGAACCACTTGTGCCCGCGTAGCGTGTACACGCCGGGCTCGGCGGTCGGCGTGGCCGTCGTCGTGTTCGTGCGGACGTCGGAGCCGCCCTGCTTCTCGGTCATCCCCATGCCCGCGAGCAGGCCCCGCTTCTCGGTCGGCACGCGCAGACCCGGGTCGTACTCCCGGCTGGTCAGCAGGGGTTCGTAGACCTTCGCGAGCTCGGGCTGCCGGCGCAGCACGGGGACGGCGGCATACGTCATCGACGTCGGACAGCCGTGCCCGGCCTCGGTGTGCCCCCACACCATCCCGCCCGCGGTCCGGGCGACATGGGCGCCGGGTCGCTCCTCCGCCCAGGGCGCCCCCGCCAGCCCCTCGGCGACGGCGACCCGCATCAGGTGGTGCCAGCTCGGGTGGAACTCGACCTCGTCGACGCGATGGCCGTACCGGTCGTGCGTGCGCAGCTCGGGCTCGTGCCGGTTGGCCTGCTCGCCCCACTCCTGCGCCTCGGCACTCCCGGCCCGCCGGCCGAGCCGCCGGATGTCCTCCTCGGCCCACGCGGCGCCCTCTCGGCGCAGCCCTTCGAGCAGGGCCGTGTCCTCGGACGCGTCGTAGGGGGTCAGGGGAGGTGGCTGGTTGGTGACGTCGTGCGTCGCGTGTCCCGGGTGCTGCTGCTCCTGCGCCAGTGTCGAGGCCATACGGCAAGTGTTGCACTCTGGCTACAGCCGCAGCAATCATGCAACATGAAAATCCGCCGCGTACAGTACGTGGCCATGCGGGCGAACGTGACAGCACAGCAGGCCGGCGGGATCGAGCTGCGCCCGCTGTCCGCGAGGTCGGTCGTCCTGAGCCTGCTGCTGGGCTCGCACCCGCCCGAGCTGCCGGTGCGGGACCTCGTGCGCGGCGTGCAGCCTTTCGGCGTCGGCGGGTCCACGGTGCGGGCCGCGCTCAGCCGGATGGTGACCGCCGGTGATCTGCGGCGCGCGGGCGGCGTCTACCGGCTCAGCGAACGTCTGCTGGAACGGCAACGCCGGCAGGACGAGGCCGTACATCCACGCACGCGCGCGTGGGACGGCGACTGGGAGATGGTCGTGATCACCGCGACCGGGCGCGGACCCGCGGAACGCGCCGACCTGCGCAGCCGGTTGACCGCCCTCCGGCTCGCCGAACTCCGCGAGGGCGTCTGGCTGCGGCCCGCCAACCTGCGCCGGTCCCTGCCGGACGACCTGGACCAGGTGGCCCATCGCTACACGGCCCGTCCGGACGACCGCCCACCGCGCGAACTGGCCGCGCACCTCTGGCCGCTCGATGCCTGGTCCGCCACCGCCCGGGCCCTGCTCGCCCATGCCGCCGGGGCGGACCGCCCGGCCGACCGCTTCACCGCCTTCGCGGCCGTGGTACGCCATCTGCTCGCCGACCCCGTCCTGCCCCCCGAACTCCTCCCCGCCGACTGGCCGGGCACCGAGTTGCGCACCGTGTACGCGGACTACCAGCGGGAGGTCACCGAGGTGGTACGCGCGCGTGGCCGCCGGGAATGACGCGGCGGCCGTACGAAGCGCCGTGCGTGGACGCTTCGGACGGCCGCCTTCACCGTGTGGGGACTACCTGGGGGTGAGGGCTACCTGTAGGTGATGTCCGAGCTGGAGTACAGGCAGTTCGTGCTGTCCGGGCCCGTGCCCACGGCGGTGTTGTTGTTGTACTTCTGGCAGGGGATGACCTTGCGGCCGGCGTCGTTGAGGATCGTGATGCCCCGCAGCGTCGCCACGTCGTTGCGGTTGACGTTGATGCCGACCAGGCGCGCGGTGGATCCGGTGCCGGTCACCTCGATGTTGCTGAGGTTGACCTTGCGGGTGTACTGCGTGGAGCAGTCGCCGCACGAGCGGTACAGCGTCTTGAACTCGCTGACCGCGAAGTTGGAGATGTTCACCGTGCCGGGCCCGTTGTGCTGGAAGACCTTGTCGGCGGCCTTCTTGGCGCCACCACCGATCACGTTGTAGGTGGAGCCGCCACGGAAGGTCGCGGCGTCCTCGCCGACGTCCTCCCACCACACGTTCTGCAGGGTGCAGTTGCCCTCGCAGTGGATGCCGTCGGCGCCGGGCGCGCCGATGATGACGTTCTTCAGCGTCGCGCCGGCCGCGAGCTTGAAGATCGGGTCCTGGCCCTCCTCCTGGCCGTCACCGGCCAGGTCTCCGGTGCCGTAGAACCGCATCATGCCGTAGTCCTTGGTGCCGGACACGGAGATGGTGGAGGACGTCCCCTGGCTGCCGTTGGGCGTCGGCCAGGTAGCGGCGCTCGCCGGGGACACGCCGAGTGTCGTGATCATGACAGACGAGAGACCGAGCGCGGCCAGCCCGCCGGTCAGTGCGCGCCGGCGGGCGCGGGGCTTTGCTGGTGAAGTCATGTCCCAATGCCTTCTTCCAGTTGGGGGGTGGTCAGATCTTTCCGGCGCCCGCGCCGGACGTCACCGAGGCGACGACGCCGGCCGCGGACTCCGCGGTGTAGCTGTAGGGCGGCGTGGTGAAGGTGCCGACCCGGGAGATCTCGGTCGCGGCCCCGCCGAGATCGTTGCCGCGCAGATTCGCGTAGCCGTCCACGTCACTGCTGCGGTTCGTGGTCACAGCGATCTTCGTGTCGCGGAAGACGTTGTTCTCCACGAGCATCTGGGCGCCCATGCGCGAGTGGCAGGCGGTGTCCGCGCCGGCCACGTAGTTGTTGTAGAAGTGCCCGGTGCCGAAGCGCAGGCTGGGGATGCGCGAGTAGACGTTGCTGAAGTGGTTGTGGTGGTACGTCACCTTCAGGTGCCCGGTGTCCTCGGACGCGTTGTTGTCGCTGTGGCCGACGAGTGAGCCCTTGAAGTGGTCCTTGAAGGTGTTCCAGGACACGGTGACGTTGTCCGAGCCGTGGTTGATGTCCAGCAGGCCGTCGTAGTGGTCCTTGTCGTGCTCGCGGTCCGCCGAGAAGGAGTTGTGGTCGAGCCACACCTTCGTCGACGCCTGGACGGTGATGCCGTCTGCGGGCGCGACCGGCTTGCTGATGTTCAGGTTGCGGACGACGACGTTGGAGACCTCCTTCAGCCGTAGTCCGCCACCGGTGAATCCCGACGACGAACCGACACCCAGGACGGTCGTGTTGGACCCGATGTCGACCTGACCGCTCAACGAGATCAGCCCGTTGACCCGGACGACCTTCGCCGCGTTGCCGGACACGGCCGACCTGAAGGCGTCGAGCGTCGAGACGGTCACCGCCGTGGCGCTGCCGCCGCCGGTCGTCCCGGCGCCGAACCCGACCGGTGAGCTCTCGGCCGCCCCGGCCGACTGCGGGAGGGTGACGACGGCCACCGTTGCGATGGCCGCCGCGGCCGCCACCAGGGCAGATCTTTGCGCGTGTGTACGTGGGGGGACTGTACGCATGCGGGTGCGTCCCTTCGGGAGGGCTTGTTCGGTCCTGTACGTGAATGACGTACGCCATATTGAACGCATCGCGCGGGCAGGGTGCCGATTCCGGCCCAAGGGGGCGTCGACCGGTCAGCCTGCTGAACGGAACGTAGAGGGCAAGCGCTTTCTAGTCAACGCTTTGCGCAGAACACATTCGGACACTTGGGAGCGCGCAGGAAGCGGCCGGAACCATGGTGGGGGAGCGTTTCTATGACGAGCCCGGCGCAGCCGCTGCGAGCCACACCGGTCCCGCGGGTTTCCCCTCCCGCGCGGATGACGTCGCGTTTCCCGGGAACACGGCGGGTGAAGAGAGCGGATCTCTCAGGGAGGCGTGGAGTGTCATGACAGCGCAGAAATCCTCGCCCGAGCCGGCGCAGCCGCTGCGCGCCACCGCTGCGACGCTGCGCGCCGTGCCGAGTGCCGCCGCCTCGACGCTGCGCAGGATGCCGGGTGCCGGGGTCGTGCGCAAGGTGCCCGACGCGGTGCGCCATGCGCCCGAGACGGTGCGCCATGCGCCCGGGGCCGATGCGGTGCGCAAGCTGCCCGACGCGGTGCGCAAGGTGCCCGGCGCCGACGCCGTGACCAAGGCGGCCGAAGGCGCACTGGACGCGGTCGGCACCGTGTCGCCGCGCGGTCGGCGCATCGCCGTGTACACCGGCGCCGGCCTGCTCGGCGCCGCGGGCCTCGTCGAGTGGCCCGTGGCCGTCACCGTCGCCGGCGTGGCCTGGCTCACCCAGCCCCGTCCGCAGCACGACGGCGCTGCGGAAGAGAAGGCCGAGAAGGCCGAGAAGGCCGAGAAGGCCGAGAAGACGACGAAGGGCACCAAGACGGCCGCCGCCCGCCGTACGACAAGCGGTGGCAGCCGTTCGACGTCGACGAGCACGCGGACGTCCGGCAGCCGGAGCGGGACGTCCGCGCGTGGGAAGTCGGCAGCCGCCGGCAGCCGTACGTCGTCCACGTCGTCCACCAGCCGGCGTACGACTACGGCGACCAAGGGACGCACGTCGTCGACCGGCAGCCGTGCGTCGTCGACTGCCAGTCGGCGCAAGGCGACCGCAGGCGGATAGCGAACGCGGGCCGGGAGCGCAGGCTCCCGGCCCACCCGGAACCACGAGCTGAGGGATGAGATGGCGCTTGGGCTGCTGACGGGCTCGGCTGCGGCCCTCTCCGGCGTTGTACTGGCCGGGCCCGGGCTGCTGGTGAACGGTGCCGCGCCCGCGGTGGGCGCGGCGGCGGGCGCCCTGGCCGGAACCGCACGGGCCGGGGTGCGCAGCGCGGACGCCCTGGTGCGGATGACGCGGGTCGCCCGTGCCGCAGTGCCGGGCGGCGATCGCCACTGGCGGTCGGGCCGGCGCGCACACCTCGCGCTGCGGCTCGCCGGACCGGAGACGGAACGGCGGGCGGCCGAGACGGCGCAGGCGGCGCGGCGGGTGGCCAGGGCGCTGGCGGAGCATCCGGACGTGGCGTACGCCTACTGGGACGGTGGGCTGGCCCGACTGGTGATCGTCGCGACCGAGGACGCGCTGAGTGACCGGGTGGTGGAGAAGGCGAACGACCTCGCAGCCCGGCACGGACTGGTACCGGCGGACGACGACGTGGAGGAGTTCGCGCATCCGGGCGACCTGGGCGAGGTGCGGACCACTGCCGCGGCGCTCGCGGCCGATGCGGTGGGAGTCGTCGCCGCCGTCACCGGGTCGGCACTCCGGTTGCCGGCCTCGCCCCGGTTCGTGACCGCGAGTGTGACGCTGCTGCGCGAGAATCCCCGCTTCCGCAGCTGGATGCGGTCCCGGTTCGGCCCCTCCCATATGGACCTGATGCTGGCGGTTGCCAACGCGGCCGCCCACGGCGCGGGGCAGACACCGATCTCGCTGGTGCTCGACGGGGCTCTGCGCTCCTTCCAGCTCACCGAGACACTGGCCCGCGCGGCCGCCTTCGACGCGGTGCACGACCAGGTGTGCGGGCCCGGGCGTCAGGACGTGGCCGCGCACCGGTTCCCGCGCCCGCCGCTGCGGACCACACCGGTGCACGAGTACGCGGTCCATGCCGAGGCCGGCGGCCTGGCGGGCGCCGCCGTCACCTTGCTGGTCAAGCACAGCGGCACCGAGGCGGCCGAAGCGGTGCTCGCCGGCTCCCCGAAGGCCGCCCGCTACGGGCCCGCCTCCTTCCACGCCGTGCTGGGCTGTGCGCTCGCCCGCACCGGGGTGCTGGTGCGCAACATGCAACGGCTGCGGCAACTGGAGACGGTCCGGACGGTCTTCCTGCACCCCAGTGCCCTGCACACGGCCGAGGGCGACGCCGACCCGTGGGCCGAGGCCGTGCTGGACGCGACCCGGCGCGCCGGGCTGAGGGTCGTGGTCGTGGACGATCCGGCGCTCGGCGAGTTCACCGCCCTCGCCGACCACATCGTCGCCGCCGACCGGCCGGCCGACGAGGTGGTGAACGGGGTGCGCGGGCGCGGCGGTGTCCTGACGGTGGCCCGCCCGAGGTCGGCCGCGGACACCGACGTCCTGGCCGGGCTGCTCGCCGGTGACGTGGCGGTCGCGCTCGCCGACGGGGACGCGGCCGTCGCGTGGGGTGCGGACCTCGTCGCCCCGGGCGGGCTGGCCGACGTGTGGCGGCTGCTCGCCGCGGTGCCGGCGGCCCGTAAGGTCGGCCGGCGTTCGCAGACCCTGGCCCGGTCGGGTGCCGCCCTGTCCGGGCTGCTGGTGGCTGTCGGGGAGTCCGGGAACGGCCATCGCACCCCGCTGATCGGCCTGCGCCACGCACCCGTGGACGCGGGCGCGGCCGTCGCCCTGCTGAGCGGGGCACGCGCCGCCGTCGGTGTGGCGGCCACCCGGGCCCCGCACCCGCGGCCGCGGGTGGCCTGGCACGCTCTGAAGGTGAGCGACGTCCGCAAGCGGCTGGACCACGGGCCGGAACGACGGCCGGCCCCCGTGCAGGAGGCGAGGAGCCGCGTCCGCAAGGCGGCCGATTCCGTCGCCCGCGTCCCCGCCCTGGCGCCGGCCCGGTGGTCGGTGCAGCTGGGCCGGGCCGTACGCGGCGAACTGGACGACCCGCTCACCCCGGTCCTGGCGGTCGGCTCGGCCGCGTCGGCGATCCTCGGCTCCGTCGTGGAC
>NZ_JBQQCE010000326.1:0-11359 GCF_052245645.1 Streptomyces sp. KR55
GTGCTGCTCTGCCCGGTCACCGACGCCGACTTCGACACCCCCTCGTACCAGGAGTTCGCCAAGGGCTACTACCTCGGCCGCGAGACCATGCGCTGGTTCTGGGACCAGTACCTCCCCGACGTACGGCAGCGCAGCGAGGCCACCGCATCACCGCTGCAGGCCTCCCTGGAACAGCTCACCGGGCTCCCCCCGGCGCTGGTGGTCACCAGCGAGGCCGACGTGGTACGCGACGAGGGTGAGGCCTACGCGGCGAAGCTCCGTGCGGCCGGCGTTGCGGTGGTATCCATGCGCTACCACGGGACGATCCACGGCTTCATGGTGCTCGATCCGCTGCGCGACACGGACGCCGCCCACGCCGCCCTCGTCCAGGCCCTCGACACCGTGCACGTCGCCCTGCACCGGCACCGCGGCTGATTCCTCCGCTCCGGGACAGGTGCACGAAGGTGCGCCCAGGGCACATCCCCGTGCGCGAGCAGGCAGGTGCCGCCGCCTGTACCGGGTTGGCTTGGGGTGCGGCTGCGGGACGGAGAACGGACCGGTACGAGCCGCAGCACACGCCCGAGAGCGAGAAAGACGACTGGGGAACCCTTCAGGATCGTGGCTGTTTATGCCGGCCTCAGCAAGCCGTCGTCGACACGCCTGCTGGCGGACCGTCTCGCCGACGCGACCCGACGGCCACTCAAGGACCGGTCGCCCCCGTCGACGTCCAGGTCGTCGGCCTGCGCGAGTCGGCCGTCGACATCGCTCACAACCTGGCGACCGGATTCCCCGGCCTCGCGCTGCGCGCGGCGGTGGAGGCGGTGACCGGCGCGGACGGCGTCATCGCCGTGACACCGACATTCAGCGCCTCCCACAGCGGGTTGTTCAAGTCCTTCATCGACGCCATCGACAACACCGAGCTGGTTGCCAAGCCGGTGCTGATCGGGGCCACCAGCGGCACGGCCGGCCACTCGCTGCCCCTGGAGCACGCGCTGCGCCCGCTCTTCGCCTACCTGTGCTCGCACGTGGTCCGAACCGCGGTCTTCGCGGCCCCCGAGGACTTGGGCGCGGGCGACGTCCAGTGCGACAGCCTGGGTGTGCGGATCACCCGCGCCCGTGAGGAGCTGGCGGAACTCGTGCTCCAGCAGCCGAGCGGCGCCAAGCCTGACGACGCCCTCGTCCCCTTCGAGCAGCAACTGACGAAGCTTCGGATCACGCAGTAGGAACCGTCCTGCGGGCCGCACCACCTGGCAGGTGCCCCCGTCAGCCACCGTCAGATCCTCCTCGCCGCTGACGCCTCAGGCATGAGGTCGGAGCGGTTCGGGTGCAGGCGGTGAGAGGGGACAGGGTGGGGCTGGGTGGCCGACGCGGGCGGTGCGGGGTTCGGGGTGCTGCTGCGGCAGTTGCAGTTGGAGGCGTCGGCCGACCACCTGCGCACCACCGTGGCCCTCTGCCGCACCAGCGGCCATCCGGGTCTGGAGAGCCGCGCCCTGGTCCACCTCGGCAACGCCCTGCTGGCCGCCGGGCACCGCGACGAGGCCCGGGACGCCTTCTCCCAATGCCTCACCCTCGGCACGGGAGCCAACCCCCAGCACATCGCCACGGCCCGGGAACGCCTCGCCGACCTCGACACCCAGTGAGCACCGCCCCCGACGGCACCCTGCAAACGCTGCCTACCCCGTCCGCGGCGCCAGAAGGGCACGGGCCGTCAGTGCGCCGTCATGACCCCATAAAATTGGGCGCGACAACGCTGACCTGGTCATCGGCAGGGGCACTCGCCTTTGACACGAATCCGTGCGCGACCACCTTCACTCCGTCGGTGATCTCCTGTGCGGCCGCTGCCAGCGGTCCGCCGGTGACAGATCCCACCAGTGCTGCGGCAGCCGCCGTGACGATCATAGAGTTCCTAGCCGTACGGTTCATCAACACTCTCAAAATGCCAAAACCGTCAACGAACGGACACTCCATCTCCTCGACCGCTCCCCATTCGGGCCCCGACCCCACAGTGGATGTCCGGCCTTCGACCCTACGGACACCGACCAGAGCGATCAACAAAACTGAAGCTTTTTTGATCTTCTTGCTGACCAGGCAAGTTGGGATGAGAGGGTGACCGGAACGACGAAGCTCCGTAGACGTGTTGTCGAAGATCAGACGTCTCGAGGTCCGCCGAGCAACAGGCCGCGTGACCAGGCCGGATGATATATCGGCACCCGCGGAGCCAGCCCGTCACTCGCTGCCCGCCATGAGTTCGGCCGCAACGCGGTCCAGGTCGATGTGCAGTCCCTCCGCACCCGGTGGCACGACCCTGTAGGCCCACTCCAGGAACGCGGTGACCGCCGAAGCCGCGATGTCCAGCACAGCGGCCCCCGCCGGGGACCTGACGACGATCCGCACCGAGTGCCGATGGCAGCCGTGCCGGGGTATCACCAGGACGTCTCCGACACCCACCGGTCCGCTCATTCCCTCCGACAGGAGGCTGCGCGCGAACACCCAGTCGACCGTACCGGTCGATGTCGTCCCGATGGAGAGGCACACGGCATAGGGATCCGACCTGTCGTAGCGCAACTCGGCGGGCAGTGACACCGGCGGTTCGTCCGCGACGACGATGTGCGCCACCACCTCATGGGTGACCGAGGCTTCGGCAGCGCTGGAAAACGGCTGAGTCATGTCTTACCCCGTTCGGCAAGTTATTGGGGGGCAGCGTCTGTGTAAATGACCCTAGGACCACCAGTGAACGGAGTTTGCCGAGGAACGTACGAAGCGTTGCCCGCGAGAGCACCGAGTGCGGACGTCGACCGCTTGACGAGCCTCGGCGGGGGCGTGGCGCACGGCCCCACACCGGTCACCTGATGTGCCGCAACAGGGATACTGGCCCGCCACGTGGAGCGGACCCTGCCGACATCGGCGCGCATCTGACCGCCCCGGCACCGCTTCAGCGCAGCGGCCGGTCCGCTCTGCGCACGAACGCACCGCTTGCCGGACGGCCGCCCGCGTCGGCGGACGGTCGCGTAAGGCAGTGAGTTACACGAAGTCATGGACCGGTCCGGGAAACAGGCCGCGACGCAGCGCAGCTGATCGATACTGCTCCCCCTCGTCCCACGTCACGTCGGCCTCCGCCGTGATCACCAGGGCCGGCGGCAGCCCCGCGGGATGCCGAACCCAGGGCATGTCACGGCGGCGGGCGTTGCTCACTCGGCGGGGAGCGCGTCCAGGAGCTTCTGCGCGGTCTTCAGGTCTTTGCTGTCGGCCGTGCCGCCGAGGGCGAGGGCCTGACGGAGGCAGGAGCGGGCTTCCTCGGTTTCTCCCAGTTCGATCAGGGCCTCTCCCAGATGCAGTAGCGTGCTGCCCTCTATGTGGGGAATGCCGATGCGGTTGGACTGGACCACAGCATTGCGATAGTGGTCGGCGGCCTCGCGCCACCCCCGCAGGGCGGCGTAGTCAAGACCGAGTGCGTGGGTTACCCCCGCACGGGTGACATCGGCGACATGCCCGCGCACCGGGGAGTCGGGTGCATCGAGGAAGGCGATGATGCGCTCGTGCTGGATCAGGGCTTCCTCGGCACGGCCGAGCAGGCGCAGGGAGACTCCGTAGGTCAGGGCAGCGTTCAACCAGGTCCCGTGATCACCGACGCCGTCCGACAGGTCGATGGCGGCGAGAGACTTGTCGGCGGCCGCCTGGGCCTCGCCGAGTTGCCGGTGCGCGATTGCCGCATGCGCCAGCGCCGAGGCTTGCTGGGAAGCGTCCTGGGCGCGGCGGGCGTATTCCAGCGCTTCGCCGGCCCGCTCGATGGCCTCGCGGGGCCGGGACTCGTAGGAGAGGGCCCAGGAGCACATGTTGAGGTGGAAGGCCTGCATGTACGGGTCGTCAAGTGCGGCAGCGGCCTCGCTGGCCAAGCGGAAGACCTCGGGCCAGTGTCCCCAGAAGACCCACAGGTCGCAGAACCATTCCATGGCATAGGCGGTCTCCACGACCCGGGTGTGCTCACCCCTGTGGGTGGCGCTGCGCAGCGCGGCGAGCCAGGCGGGGGCTTCGCTCTGGAGCCAGGCACGGGCCTGCTCGGCACTCTCCAGCGGGACCAGGCCCTGCCAGGAGCACGGCGGCGCCCCGTACCTGGGCTTGTACCAGCGGCCGGCGACCACAGCCGTCTCCAGCAGCCAGGTCCGCAGCCGGTCCTCGGCCGCTGCCCGCGCGCTGGGTTCCTCCTCGCGGGACAGCCGGGCGCGAGCGAAAAGCCGCAGCAGGTCGTGCAGCTGATAGCGGCCGGTGAAGGTGGCCTGCAGCAGCCCGGCCTCGACCAGCTCCTCCATCACGTCCTCGGCCTCGAAGACGCCGGTCGCGGTCAAAGCGGCGCCGTAGGCAGCGGTCATGTCCGGCCCCGGAACCAGGCTCAGCAGCCGCAGCGTCCGCGCGGCCTGGCCGGTCAGCTGACGGTAGGACAGTTCGAATGCCGCCTCCACCCGCACATCGCCGGCAGCGAGCGCACCCAGTCGGCGTTCTTCATCGGCCAGGCGGCGGACCAGGTGGTCAACGCTCCATCCAGAACGGACCGTCAGCCAGTTTCCCGCCACCCGCAAGGCCAACGGCAGTCGCCCGCACAGCTCCGCCACCTGCGCCACAGCCTCAACTTCCGCGTCCGCCCGCTCAGCACCCAGGATCCGGCGCAGCAGCTCCACCGCCTCGTCCTGCGCCATCTCTGACAGCGCCAGTCGGTCGACATCCTCCAGACCCGTCAACAGCCGCCGACTGGTGACCAGCACCAGACTCCGCCCGCCCGCGGGCAGCAGCGCACGGACCTGCCCCTCGTCGCGGGCGTTGTCCAACACCACCAGGCACCGGCGCTCACCCAACAGCGCCCTCAGCAGCCCCGCGCGGCCCTGCGGAGCCTCCTTCGCCAGCCGCCGGTCCGACACCCCAAGGGCCTTCAGCAGCGTCAGCAGCGCCTCACCCGGGTCCACAGGGCCCTCCACCCCGTGCAGGTCGACCACAAAGCACCCGTCAGGGAACTCCTCCGCCAGATCCGCCGCCGCCTTCAGCGCCAGCGTCGTCTTCCCACACCCCGGAGGACCCGAGACGACCGACACCGCCACCCCCACGCCGGCGCGGGCCCGTTCCGCCGCCTCCTGCAACAGCGCCAACTCCGGGCCACGCCCAGTGAAGTCCCCCACCGACCGCAGCGGCACCACCGTCCCCGCCACCGCTACCGCACGCGTCGGACGGCCCGACCGCGCAGCCGCCAGCAGCGCCTCCCGCTCCGCATCCGCAAGCCCCAGGCCCTCCGCCAGCGCCACCACCGTACGCCGCTGCGGAACCCGACTACGCCCCCGCTCCATATCGCCGATCGCCCGGACACTCACCCCCGACGCCTCAGCCAACTCCTCCATCGTCAAACGACACTGCTGCCGCAGACCACGCAGAACAACCCCGAACGGCTTCTCCCCAGACACGACGCCCCCTCCCTGTCCTCCCCCAACAGACGGAAGAATACGGCGTGCCTCTCCGGACACAGTCTCAAGGCCGCGGCACCAACTGCCCTGAACCACCTAACCACCCCCGACACACCCACCGAACCGCCCACGCCCCTCAACCGACCGCACCCCGCCCGCCGCCCCGCCCGGTGACCACAGCGGCCAGCAGCGCCAGCAGGATCCGGTGGTCAGGGCCGGCGCCGGGAGAGGGCGGCCAGGAGGATCAGGACGGTCGTAAGGAGGAAGGGCACCCCCCTCTGCGGTTCGCCTGTGGTGGGGCCTCAAATGCAGCGCCCGCACGGTGGCCAGGAAGACGGCCGCCGGTACGACGACCATGGCGCCCGCAGCCTGCGGGGTGATGTTGGCGCGGTGGGTGACCCGGTCAGCGTTGACGGCCAGACCCGCCCCGACGGCGGCTGCGGACGCGAAGATCAGGTAGTGGCCGTAGGCCCACCGGAACCTTCTGCCGGGCCCTCGGTGCGTGGTGGCGAGCAGGGTGTGGGCGGGCCGGGCGAAGTACAGCCACCGCATGGCGAAGACCGTCAGAGGCCTCCCGCCGCCACCGCGCACAGCCGGCCCGGTGCCGCGGTGCTCGTGCCCCCGGCCAGTGCGGCGCGCAGCCCTGCGGACGCCTGGCTCACAGCGACCACGAAGCACAGGTCGAAGAGGAGCTCCAGGGAGGTCGAGACCCGGTGCTTCTCCCCGGGGTCGTGGGCTCGCATGACGCCCGCCCGACGCCGCTGCTCTGCAGTTATATGACGCATCGTCATACCAGGGTCGTGAGCGCGGCTTCGACGGCGCGGTGGATGGTTGGACAGGCGAAGATCATGTTCCGTAGCCGTACGACGGGCACCTCCGCGTGGACGGCGACCGCCAACCCGTACAGCACCCAGTGATGTCGCCGACCGCCCACAGGCCGTCGCTGGCGCGCATCCGCCCGTCGGTGGCCACCGCTGCGGCCGCCGGGTCGAGGCCGACCGTCTCCAGGCCCAGCCCGGCCAGCTCGATCCGGTGGCCGGTGGCGACCAACAGCCGCTCCGCGCCGACCGCCTCCCCGTTGTCGAGACGGACGGTGAGCTCCGCGCCGTCGTGGCTCACGCGCTCGGCCCGAACGGCAGCACCGTGACGCCCTCAGCCCGCAGCACCTCTGCGGCAAGCTGCCCGGCGTCGGGCTCCTCCCCCGCCAGCAGCTGGCCCTGGCCCTCGACGACGGTGACACGGCACCCGAAGCGGGCGAAGACCTGGGCGAGTTCCACGCCGATGCTGCCTCCGCCCAGCACGGTCAACGATGCGGGCAGCTCCTTCGCCTTCATGACCTCCCGGTTGGTCCAGTACGGGGTGCCGTCCTGTCCCGGGACTGGGGGATCCGCGGTCGGCCGCCGGTGGCCAGAACCACACCTCGCCGGGCCTGGAAGGTGCGGCCGTCGACGGTCACCCGACGCGGCCCAGTAAGCCGCCCGACGCCGCGGACCAGCCGCCCTCCCTTGCCGGTCAGCCGGTCGCCAGCCACCTGGTCGTTCCAGTCGTCGGTGGCCTCCTCCCGGATCCGCCCGGCGACCCCGCCCCCAGTCCGGGCGAACGGACGCATCCCCTGCGAGTCCGGGGACACGCCGGGCCTCGGCGAGCAGATTGCCGGCCCGGACCATCACCTTGCTGGGGCACGCAGCCCCAGTACGGGTACTCGCCCCCGCCGAGTCCCGCCTCCACCGCGACCACGTCCAGCCCGGCCTCGACCAAGGTGCCCACGAGGTACTCCCCGCCCGGCCCCAGGCCGACCACGACCACGTCCGTCTGCTCGCTCATGCCCGTCCTTCTCCTCCGGTGTCGGCTCGCCTTGTCCGATACAGGAGCGGCCGCGCGCCGACCGTAGGCCGGTGCCGCGGCGCCAACGCGTCCGTCAGCGCACGGGGCCTTGCCCAGGAACACACCGTCGTACGAGGTCACTTCTCCAGGAAGGCGAGGAGTGCTGCGTTGACCTCCTCCGCGTGGGTCCACAGCAGGCCGTGCGGGGCACCCTCGACCTCCACGTAGTCGGCGGATGGGAGCGCCCGGTGGAAGGGCCGCGCGGTCCCCTCGGCGGGCAGGATGCGGTCGGCCGTGCCGTGCAGGATCAGGGCCGGCACGTCGATGGCCGGGATGTCGGACCGGAAGTCGGTGTACCAGGTCGACGGCGCGGCGGCGGCGGCGAAGAAACCGCCGCCCGCCGCGACGTTCCAGCTGTTGCGGACCGCTTCTTCGCTGATCCTGGTGCCCAGGTTCTCGTCGAGGTTGTAGAAGTCCTTGAAGAAGTCGGTGTAGTACGCGTAGCGGTCCGCCTTGACGGCCGCGACCACGCCGTCGAAGAACTCCTTCGGTGCGACCCCGTCCGGGTTGTCGTCGGTCTTGAGCAGGCAGGGCTCCAGCGAGGCCAGGAACGCGACCTTGGCTACCCTGGCGGAGCCGTAGGTCGACGCGTACCGGGCGACCTCGCCGGTGCCCATCGAGAACCCGACGAGGACAGCGTCCTGCAGGTCGAGGGTCTCCAGCACGGTGTTCAGATCGGCCGCGAAGGTGTCGTAGTCGTAGCCGGTCGTCGGCTGGCTTGACTGCCCGAAGCCGCGGCGGTCGTAGGTGATCACGCGGTAGCCCGCGTCGAGCAGCACGGCGCTCTGCCGCTCCCAGGAGTGGCCGTCGAGCGGGAAGCCATGGATGAGGACGACCGGCTGCCCGGTTCCGTGATCCTCGTAATAGAGGTCGATGGTGGTGGAGTTCTCCTGACCCACGGTGATGTACGGCAAGGGCTCATTCCTTCGTCCGAAGTGACTGGCGCGCGCAGGGCCACACTCCGCCTCGATGAGGGAGGCGCTGAACGGACGGCATCGGCCCATCGGCGGCCGACGCCCGGGCATTCGCGGCATGCGCGGCACGTGATGTCATCACGCTAGGGCGAACGTCCCGCCGCCTGTTGTCCTCGAGCGCACCGCTTATTGCCTGGAAGTGCCAGGAAACGGACGTGCCCCGGCACGCTGCTGCGCGAGGCCTTCAAAGGCGTCCGTCGCCCGCGCCCCTCGGAGGCGCGGACAGGCTACACGTGGTGCACCGACAGACAAGGTGCCTTCACCCGCCGCCCTTAATGTGCTGTGCATGCCTGCGGCTCATCGCCCGGCTCGGACACCGCACGCGCCGGTCCGGCCCGGCGAGGCACCTCGACCGAGGCAACCGTCGTCCGGACGGTGTGCACCGGCGCACTGCACTGAGCACGAGCCGCCCCAAGGGCAGCCGTCTGTGTCTCCGGGCGCCGCTCGCTCCGAACAGAGGCAGCGAATCCGACCCCGACCACCCGGCCGTCCATCGGCCGATCACCATAACGTCAACAGGAAGTTGTGCCATGTCCCGTTCCGACAGCCCGACCGTCGTCCTGGTCCACGGCGCGTTCGCCGACGCGTCCAGCTTCGCCCGCATCATCCCCGAACTGACCGCCCGCGGCCTGAACGTGGTGGCCCCGGCGGTGCCCAACCGCAGCCTGCTCGGCGACTCCGCCTACATCGCCTCGATCGTCCGTCAGACACCCGGACCGGTCGTCCTGGTCGGACACTCCTACGGCGGTGCCGTCATCACCGTCGCCGGCGTGGAGGACAACGTCAGAGCGCTGGTCTACCTGGCCGGCTACGCCCTGGAGGAGGGCGAAAGCCTGGGCGAACTGCAGGGCGGCTTCCCCGACTCCGACCTCGCCACCGCGCTCGTCTACACGCCCTTCCCGATCGAGGGATCCACCACTCCCGGCACCGACGTGTCGGTCCAGATCGACAAGTTCCCGTCCATCTTCGCCGCCGACGTCGACCCGGACCTCGCCTCCGTCCTCGCCGTCTCCCAGCGTCCGCTGGCCGCGCAGGCCTTCAGTGAGAAGGCTCCGGCCGCGGCGTGGAAGACCAAGCCCTCCTGGGGCCTGGTCGCCGCAGCCGACCACACCATCAACCCCGATGTGGAGCGCTACGGCTACCAGCGGGCCGGCATGACCACCGTCGAGGTCGACTCCTCGCACCTGGTGATGCTCGCCCACCCCAGTCGCGTCATCAAGCTGATCGAGGAGGCCGTCCGAGCCACCGCCAACTGACGCTGACGCCGCCTGCCCCTCGGCCGGTTGCAGTCGGGCCTTGACCTCAGGCCGGAAGCCGTTTCTCCGCGACGCGGATGCTCATGGCTCCCGCCACCCGCGTGGCGGCTTTGACGGACGGCGTTTTCCGCTGCGCGACCGCGCGATCATCTGCGGACGCGGGCGGTCCGGGCTGCCGCGGAAGCCTGAGGCGCCCTGCTCACGCGTACCCGTCCGTCCATGGACACATCCCCTTCACCGCCCCGTAGGAAGTCAACGATGAACTCACCGATATCCCGCCGCTCCGTCACCGCCTCCCTCCTCGCTGGCGCCGCCATCGTGGCAACCCCCGGTGCCGCCTTCTCGGCCCCGTCACCGGCGGCCGACCGGTCGGCCGACTCGCACCAGCACCCGGCCAAGCCCACCATCGTCCTGATCCACGGCGCGTTCGCCGACGCCTCCAGTTGGAGCACTGTCGTCGAGCTCCTGCAGGGGCAGGGGCACCGCGTACTGGCACCGGCACTGCCGTTGCGCGGGCTGGCGAGCGACGCCTCCTACATCCGCAGCGTCCTGGACAGCGTTCCGGGACCGATCGTGCTCGTGGGCCACTCCTACGGCGGATCGGTCATCAGCCAGGCCGCGGCCGAGTTCCCGAGGGTCATGGCACTGGTCTACATAGCCGCCTTCGTCCCCGACATCGGCGAAAGCGCACTGGAGTTGACGAACAGGTACCCGGGCAGCACGTTGGCGCAGGCCACGACCACCCAGTCCTACCCGCTGCCCGACGGCGGCACCGGCGAGGAACTGATCATCAAGAAGGACCTGTTCCGCCAACAGTTCGCGGCCGGCGTCCCCGTCCCGACGGCCCAGGTGATGGCCGCTGGTCAGCGTCCGATCACCGTGGCCGCCCTCCAGGAGAAGGCCACCGCGGCCGCGTGGAAGAAGATCCCCAGCTGGTACCTCGTGGCCACTGAGGACCGCAACATCCCACCGGCCGCCGAGCAGTGGATGGCCGAACGGGCCGGCGCCCGGACGATCACGGTTCCGGCTCCCCACGCGGTCGCCGTGAGCGACCCCGGCTCCGTCACCGACCTGATCCTGCGCGCCGTCCGTTCCGTCCGCTCCGATCTCTGAGTGAACAACCCATGGGGCCTTCGGTATGACGTCCTTCGCCCCTGAAAGAGATCGACGACACCATGCCCCCGGGTACTCATCGGCAGGACCAGCCCTGAATCACGTCGGCATGGTGATGTGATCACTGTGGGCAAGGAGTGGGCCCCGTCCTCATCGGTCTCGCCATGCAGCTGCCGATATACGCCAATCCGGAGGGCCTCCGGCTCGGTGGGCCGTGCCGGCGTCTTGTCCGGCTGTTGCCACCGACGGCGGAAGGACTGCTGGAACAGGCATGCCATGAGGCCGAGCGGGGGCCTGTGTCACCCGAACCTGCCGTCCGAGGGGCGGGCGGGCCGCCTGGAACAGTGAAAAAACAGACGTACCGCCGAGCATGAAGCAACAGGATTGAAGGGAAAATGAATGCCGAAAACCACGATAGTGACGCGGACGGGCCTCCTGGCCGCGGCTGCGGCAACGGCCCTCGCCATGACCGCCGCAGGCCCGGCGACCGCGGCCACCGCCCCGGTATCGGACGTGCGCTTTCTGTCGCATCTGAACATGGCCGATGGGCAGCGGCCGGAGAACATCACTCTGGAGCCCGGCGGGGGCGCCTACGTCACCTTCGCCTTCAGCCGCCAGGTCGCCCGGGTCAGCCCCGATGGCCAGGTGCGTGTCCTCGCGACGCTGCCGACGCCCCCGGCCGGCGCCAGCACCCCTGCCCTGTCCTCAC
>NZ_JBQQCE010000327.1:0-11320 GCF_052245645.1 Streptomyces sp. KR55
CTCGGGGTACCACCCGGGAGGAGCTACCTGTGGCAACGGGGCACCCGCGGGGGCGGGGGTGGTCTTGGTGGCGAAATCCCGCACCAGACGACTGACGGTCTCGGCGGTCTGGCTGTGGCCTTCCAGCAGCGACACGGCGTGGGACAGCGCGGGCAGCCCGTCGTTCCCCGCGCGGATGCAGAACCGCACCAGTTCGAGCATGTGCAGCTGCAGGGTGGCCTGCTCCCGCACCACCACCGGCCGACCCAGCTCGTCGCCGATCAGCTCGGCCAGCATCGCCCTGGCGTTGCGGTCGTAGAGGATCGGCGAGTCGCACAGCGCGTGGACCACGGCTTGCTGCCAGTCATGGTCCGGGCGGGCACGGAGACCGTCCCTGTCCACAACACCCCCCGAGAAGCTGTGTCCCGGAATCCAGGATACGGACGCGGTGACACGGCGTCAGGGGTTCTGCAGTGCCGTCCTGCTAGATCCGGAGGTCCCTACCGTTCGGGGAGAAGCCAAGGCCCGTTTGCGCCCGACTGAGTCCGAACCTGTTTACTTTCCCGAAATCCAGGCGTAGTCTCGCCGGTGAAACCACACGTTCGGGCATGATTCGGAGGCGATCGGGCATGTATGCACCGGAGCGGCAACAGGAGATCGTCCGTCTCGCCCGTGACGGCGGCCGTGTGGACGTGGTGTCGCTGGCCGAGGAGTTCCAGGTCACGGCGGAGACGATCCGCCGCGACCTGAAGGCCCTCGACCGCGCGGGCCTCCTCCGCCGGGTGCACGGCGGCGCCATCCCGGCCGGCCGGCTCGACTTCGAGCCGGACCTCGCCGAGCGCGAGTCCACCGCGGCCGACGAGAAGGACCGCATCGCGAAGGCGGCCCTGGCCGAACTGCCCACCGAGGGCACGATGATCCTCGACGCCGGTACGACCGTGGCGCGGCTGGCGGCCGCCATCCCGCCGGAGTCCTCGCTCACCGTCGTCACGCACAGCCTGCCGATCGCGGCCCGCCTCGCGGACCACCCCGGTATCCAGCTCCACCTCGTCGGGGGGCGCGTACGGCATCGCACGCGCGCCGCCGTGGACGCCTGGGCGCTGCGGGCATACGGCGAGATCCGGGCGGACGTCCTCTTCGTGGCCGCCAACGGCTTCTCCGCCGAGCACGGCCTGACCACACCCGACCTCGCCGAGGCCGCGGTCAAGCGGGCGGCCCTCGCCGCCGCCCGCCGCGTGGTGCTGCTCGCCGACTCCTCCAAGCACGGCCAGGAGCACTTCGCCCGCTTCGGCGACCTGAGCGATGTGGACCTGCTGATCACCGACACCGAGCTGAGCCCCGAAGACGCCACCGCCATCGAGCGCGGCGGCACGGAAGTAGTGCGCGCATGATCCTCACCGTCACCCCGAACCCGTCCCTCGACCGCACCTACGAGGTCCCCTCGCTGGAGCGCGGCGAGGTCATCCGCGCCACCGGCGAGCGCATGGACCCGGGCGGCAAGGGTGTGAACGTCTCACGCGCCGTCACGGCCGCCGGGCAGCGCACGGTCGCGGTGCTGCCCCTGGGTGGTGCGCCGGGGGCGCTCGTCGCCGACCTGCTCGACGCGCAGGGCATCGAGGTCGCGCCGGTCCCCGTCGCCGGCGCCACCCGCTCCAACATCGCGCTCGCCGAGGCCGACGGCGTCCTCACGAAGATCAACGCGCCCGGCCCGGAGCTGTCGGCCGAGGAACAGGAGCTGCTCTTCGAGACCGTGCGCCGGCAGTCGCGCGACGCCGACTGGATCGCCTGCTGCGGCAGCCTGCCCCGGGGCCTCGCGCCGTCCTGGTACGCCGACCTGGTCGCGCGGGCGCACGCCGACGGTGCGCGCATCGCGCTGGACACCTCCGGCCCCGCGCTGCTCGAAGCGCTGCGCGAGCGGCCCGACGTGGTGAAGCCGAACGCCGAGGAGCTCGCGCAGGCCGTCGGGCGTCCGCTGGCGACCGTGGGTGACGCCGTGAAGGCGGCCGAGGAGTTGCGCGAGCGGGGCGCGCGGGCTGTGCTGGCGAGCCTGGGCGCCGACGGGCAGCTGCTCGTGGACGGTGCGGGCATCTGGTTCGGCAGTGCACGCGTCGACGTCGTGCGCTCCAACGTGGGCGCCGGCGACTCCTCGCTCGCCGGCTTCCTGATCGCCGGCGGCAACGGCCCGGAGGCGCTCGCCTCCGCGATCGCGCACGGCGCGGCCGCCGTCCAGCTGCCCGGCAGCGTGATGCCGGTGCCGGGCGACCTGGACCCGGCCGCGGTGACGGTGACGGCCGAGGTCCCGGTGGACCGCGAACTGACGGAGCCCGTGTCATGACCGTACGGACGACGTCCCCGACGCCACCCCCCGAACCGGCCACGCAGCGGCGACACCCCCCGTTACTCGCCGCGGCCGCCGGACGGCAGGGCACCCTGAGCCGCCCTGCCGTCCGGTGGAGGCTGGGTCTCCCCGGCCCCGCCTCCACCTCACCCCCGACCCCCCACTGCATCCCCGTCCCCCCTTCCGCCCACCCCACTGACCGGGCGATATGCGTGCGAAGGAGCCCGCGATGAGCGACATGATCACCGCGGACCTGGTCGACCTCGACCTGTCCGCCCAGACCAAGGAAGCGGCGGCGCGCGCCCTCGCCGAACGCATGGTGGCCCTGGGCCGGGTGACCGACCTGGAGGGCTTCCTCGCCGACGTGGCCGCCCGCGAGGCGCAGATGCCGACCGGCCTCGACGGCGGTATCGGCATCCCGCACTGCCGCAGCGAACACGTCACCGAGCCGACGCTCGGCTTCGGGCGCAGCGCCGCCGGCATCGACTTCGGTGCCGCGGACGGGCCCGCCGACCTGATCTTCCTGATCGCCGCGCCTGCCGGCGCCGACGACGCCCACCTGACGATCCTGTCGTCGCTGGCCCGGCAGCTGATGAACACCGAGTTCACCGACGCGCTGCGCTCGGTGGGCGACGCGGCGGCCGCGGCGGCGCTCATCCGCGGGGAGGAGCCGCAGGCGGCCTCGGCCGAGGGCACCACCGAAGGCGCCCAGGGCGCCACCGAAGACTCCGTGGCGGCGTCGGGGGCGGCCTCCGCCGACGCCGCCACGGGTGACACCTCCGACGGCGACCGCCCCTTCCGTATCGTCGCCGTCACCTCCTGCCCCACCGGCATCGCCCACACGTACATGGCGGCCGAGTCGCTGGAGAACGCGGGCCGCGAGGCGGGCGTCGAGGTGGTCGTCGAGACGCAGGGCTCGGCCGGATTCACCCGGCTCGACCCGAACGTCATCGCGGCTGCGGACGGCGTGATCTTCGCCCATGACCTGCCGGTCCGCGAGAAGGACCGCTTCGCCGGGAAGCCGACCGTCGACGTCGGTGTGAAGGCGGGCATCAACCGTGCCGCCGAGCTGCTCGCCGAGGTACGCGGCAAGGCGGAACGCGGCGAGGTCACGGCCGCCGCCCGACCCGGCACGCCGGTGGAACGCGCCGGTGAGCCCGGCGAGGGATACGGCACCAAGCTGCGCAAGTGGCTGATGTCCGGCGTCAGTTACATGGTCCCGTTCGTCGCGGCCGGCGGTCTGCTGATCGCCCTCGGGTTCGCGATCGGCGGCTACCAGATCAACGAGGCCAAGTCGGTCATCGAGCACTTCGACTGGGGCCAGGTCGACAGCTGGGGCGCGCTGCTGTTCCAGATCGGCGCGGCGGCCTTCGGCTTCCTCGTCCCGGTCCTCGCCGGATACATCGCCTACGGCATGGCCGACCGGCCAGGACTCGTGCCCGGCTTCGTCGGCGGCGCGATCTCCCTGACGATCGGCGCCGGGTTCCTCGGCGGTCTGGTCGCCGGTCTGATCGCCGGTGCTGTCGTGCTCGGCATCCAGCGCATCAACATCCCGCCGGTGCTGCGCGGCATCATGCCGGTGGTGGTGATCCCGCTGATCTCCACGGCGGTCGTCGGGTTCCTGATGTTCGTGGTCATCGGCAAGCCGATCTCCGAGGCGCAGCAGGGCCTGACCGACTGGCTGAACGGGCTGTCCGGCGCCAACGCCATCCTGCTCGGCGTGCTGCTCGGCCTGATGATGTGCTTCGACCTCGGCGGACCAGTCAACAAGGTCGCGTACACGTTCGCCACCGCGGGCATCTCCGTCGCGGCGCCCAGCGACTCCGCGATGAAGATCATGGCCGCGGTGATGGCCGCCGGCATGGTCCCGCCGCTGGGCATGGCCCTCGCCACCACCCTCCGCAAGCGGCTGTTCACCAGCGCCGAGCGCGAGAACGGCAAGGCGGCCTGGGTCCTCGGCGCCTCCTTCATCTCCGAGGGCGCCATCCCGTTCGCGGCCGCCGACCCGCTGCGGGTCATCCCGGCCTCCATGGCGGGTGGCGCGGTGACCGGCGCGCTGACCATGGCGTTCGGCTCGACCCTGCGCGCCCCGCACGGCGGCATCTGGGTCACTTTCCTGATCGGCAAGCCGTTCCTGTACCTGCTGGCCATCGCGGCCGGTACGGCGGTGACGGCAGGCCTGGTGATCCTCCTCAAGGGCCTGCGCAAGCCGGCACCCGGCGCCGAGGCGGCCGAAACGGCGGGCGGCCCGGCCGCGGCGGCGGAGGTGAAGCAGCCGGTGGCGGCGTGAGGCTCACGCCAGCCACCCGGCGGCGGGTGCAAGGGAGTTCATGGTCCCGGGACTTCGGTCCCGGGACCATGGCGTCTACGACACCTGCGCGGCCCTGCGCTCCATCGCGTCCCGCGCCGCGTCCTCCGTCGTGTACACCTCGCACATGTGCCGGCCGTCCGGTGTGGCCGTGTGCTCCACCTCCCAGAGGGAGATCTCCTGCCCGTCGTGCAGCAGGAACGCATGCTCGTAGAGCGAGAAGCACAGCCCGGCGCGTCCCGCGCGGCAGGGGCGCCCGAAGGCCTGCGTGATCTGGTGCGCGCACGCCGTGGCCAGCAGCGCGGCCGTCTCCGCACCGGGCCGATCCGGGTTCTCCGCCCGGCGCAGCAGCCGACGCGCGTGGTCCGCCGAGCCGTCGGGCACGTACACATGCCTCGGTTCGAGAACCGGCGACAGCTGC
This sequence comes from Streptomyces sp. KR55, assembly GCF_052245645.1. Classification (NCBI taxonomy): domain Bacteria; kingdom Bacillati; phylum Actinomycetota; class Actinomycetes; order Kitasatosporales; family Streptomycetaceae; genus Streptomyces; species Streptomyces sp. KR55. Next base: position 5,047 of record NZ_JBQQCE010000327.1, read on the forward strand.
ATCACCATCGGCAGCTCGAACTCCGGTGGGTCCGGCGGCAGCGGCAGCCGGGCGCCGGCAGTGCGCAGCTCCTCCGCGTCGACATATACCTCGTGCTGCGGGGCGCCGCCCGGCGTGGTGTTGTGCACGAGCTCCCAGAGCGTGAGCGCCGAGCCGTCGGCGAGCAGCCAGGTGTGCCGGTACGTCTCGCGGTGCAGGCCCGCGCTGTGGTGCGCGGAGTGCAGCTAGCTGTCATGCGCGAGCGCACCCTCGAGCCGCCCTATCGTCTCGTCGGGCAGCTCGAACGAGTTCAGGGCACGGCCGAGCAGTCGCGTGAGGTGCTCCTCCGGAGACTCGGGCGACTCGGGTGGTTCGTACGCTGCCGTCTCGTACGGAACGCTCAAGGTTTCTCCCGGCGTTGCTGCATGTCACCTTGTGGGTGCATACCGTAGCCCCTCGGTCGGACATCATGTCCGGGAACCGAGAAAACGTACGCCCGGAAAACGGGCGGGCCGCGGATGAGGTTCCCACGCGACCCGACGTCTCATCAAAGGCGGCTGGTGAGAGGCCACTTGCGGCGATCTGTTGATCCTGGCGGTCAGGTGGCGCTGCCGGCGATCCACTCGCTCCACGCCATGTTCCAGCCGTTGAGGCCGTTGTCCGGCGCCACCGTCGTGTCGGGAGAGTTCTTGACGATCACAACGTCCCCGACGAGCGAGTTGTCGTAGAACCACTTGCCGGGAGTGTCACCCTGCGCGCCCTGCACGTCCTGCAGCCCGACGCAGCCGTGGCTGGTGCCCTGGCGGCCGAAGGGCGGACTGCCCTTGCTGTACCAGTAGTTGCCGTGGATGAACGTGCCGGACCTGGTCAGTCGCATCGCGTGCGGCACGTCCGGGATGTCGTACTCCCCGCCGAAGCCGACCGTCGAGCCGTTCATCCGGGTCTGCTCGAACTTCTCGGAGATCACCATCCGGCCGTTGTACGTGCTGTGCTGCGGGCTGCCCGCCGAGATCGGCACCGTACGGATGGTCCTGCCGTCCCGCACGACCGTCATGGTCTGCGTGCCGGCGTCGACCGTGGAGACCTGCGAACGCCCGATGGTGAAGGTGACGGTCTTCTTCTGCACCCCGTAGACGTCGTTCGCGCCCTCCACGCCGTCCAGGTCGATCTTCATCGTGACCTTGGAGCCGGCCTTCCAGTACTCCTCGGGCCGGAAGTCCAGCCGCTGCGACCCGAACCAGTGCCCGACCACCTTCTGTCCGCTGCTCGACGTGACCGTGATGTGCGACTGCACGGCCTTCTTGTCGCTGATCGCCTTGTCGAACTCGAACGACACCGGCATCCCCACCCCGACCGTCGTGCCGTCGTCCGGGGTGTACGTCCCGATGAAGCTGTTGGCCGAAGTGACGGTGGTGAAGACGGAGTTGGCGGCGGCGGTCCTGCCGCCCGTGTCCTTCGCGGTCGCCGCGATCTCGTACTTCGTCCCCCGCTCCAGCTGCTCCTTCGGCTTCCAGCTCCGGCCGTCGGAGGACAACGCCCCCGGTACGGCCTGCCCGGTCTCCGCCACCGTCATCTTCACGTCGGTCAGCCGCCCGTCGCTGACCTTCACGCCCGTCGTGTTGATCGACGCGCCCGTCGAACCGTCCTCGGCCGAGATGGCGATCCTCGCCGCTGAGGTCTTCGCGTCGTCCTTGCCGCCGTCGCCGCCCTTGCCGTCGCTGCTGGCCTTGGCGCTGCCGCCACAGGCGGTGAGGGTGAGGGCGCCGACCATCAGGGCGGCACTGGCCACCAGCGCGCGCCGCTTTGCCATGTCCGGCGTTGTCACGGGCTGTTCCCCCATCATGTGATGTGCGTGATCCGCTCCAAGCGTCGAGAAAGAGGGGATCGGCGACCGGTGGGGTTCCCTCCGGTCGCGCTCAACGCCATCACGTGACAGAACCGGGACAAACGGCCCGGCCTGGTGGGCGCAGCACCCGATCAGCGCCGGACCGCGTCACTCCCGTACAGCTCCGTGTACGACGGCCACACCCCACCCGGCCCGTCCACCGATTCCGCGGCGCGCACCGCGCGTACGATCGCGCGCGTCACCACATCCGCGCCGGCCGCGAGGATCTCGTTCAGCGCGAGGGGCTGCCCGGCGTCGAGCCCGCGCGCCCCCGTCGCCAGCGCGAACACCGTGTCGCCGTCGTTGAGCAGATGCACCGGCCGCACCGCGCGCGCGATCCCGTCGTGCGCCGTGCCCGCCAGCTTCTGTGCCTGCGCCTTCGACAGGTCCGCGTCGGTGGCGACCACCGCGAGCGTGGTGTTCAGCGGAGGCGGCGCGTTCCTGGCCGCGCACTCGACGAGGCGCCGGCGCGCCGCGTCATGGACATGCGCCTCGGGGTAGTTCACCCGCCCCTGGAACAACTCCCCGTAGAGAACGCCCGTCTCGGGATCCGTCGCCGACCCCGCCGCGTTGGCCACCACCAGCGCCGCCACCGTGATCCCGGAGCCGAGGACCGTGCTCGCGGTGCCGACCCCGCCCTTGACCGGCCCGACCGTGGCACCCGTACCGGCGCCGACGCAGCCCTCCGCCACGGCCGCGCCGACCTCGCTCGCCGCGGCCGCCTCCACCGCGGCCCGCCCGAGGGCGGCGTCCGGCCGGGCGCGGAAGTCCCCGCCCCGCCCCAGATCGAAGACGCACGCGGCGGGCACGACCGGCACGACATGCGCCGGATCCGCCCCCACACGCACGCCCCGCCCCTGCTCCTCCAGCCAGGCCATCACACCGGAGGTCGCGTCCAGCCCGTAGGCGCTGCCGCCGGTCAGCACGATCGCCTCGACCTTCTGCACCAGGTTGCGCGGGTCGAGAGCGTCGGTCTCCTTGGTGCCGGGACCGCCGCCGCGCACGTCCACGGCGGCGACGGCCCCGCCGTCGGGGGCGAGTACCACCGTGGTGCCGGTGAGCCAACCGTCGCCGGTGCGGTTCGCGTGCCCGACCCGCAGACCCGTCACGTCCGTCAGAGCGTCAACTGTCATGGGAACCAGTCTCGCCTGCTTCGGCGGGCGCACCCAGGCGCGTGCCTCGGCGCAAGCCCACCGCACACGTGCCCGGCACTCGCCCACCGGTCGCGCGCCCCGGTATCCGCCCACCGCACGCGTGCCCGGCGTCAGGCCGTCGGTGTGGTGGCCCTCGCCGCGCGCCGTCCGACCGCCATACGCGCCGTCAACGTCTCCCCGATCGCCACGGTCAGCGCCGACACGATGCCGGCCGCGAGGACCGCCCAGTCCCCCAGGAAGGTGCAGCAGATCACCAGCAAGGCCGCGGTCGGCAGCATCAGTTGCTCGGCGATGCCCGTCTTGAAGTGGCGCGAGTGCAGTGCCCAGACGGTGAGCAGGTAGAGCGCCGTCGGCAGGGTCACCGCGGCAGAGGCGGACAAGGTGGAGATGTGTGCCTTGCCGACCGCCTGCTCGACCGCCACCTCCAGGCCGGCGCCGATCGCGGCCCCCGAGGCAAAGATCAGATAGTGGCCGTAACCCCACACGAACGCCTGTCTGCTGGACCGCAGATGCCCGTGAATGGGCACTACGAAGTAGATCCACCAGGCGGAGAACACGATCAGCAGGCCGCCCACCGTGATCGGCAGCAGTTCGCCGAGCGCGTCGTTCTCGTCCACGCCCGACTTCACGGCGACCGTGGACGCGGCGATCGTCTCGCCGAGCACGATGATCGTGAACAGGCCGTACCGCTCGGCGATGTGGTGCGGATGCCAGGGCGTCATCGAGGCCCGCTCCGCGTAGATCGGCACGCACAGCTCGACGATCGCCATCACCAGGAACCACCAGGGGCGAGCGGGCTCGGGCAGGAGCACCAGCCCCACCCAGCCGACCAGGCAGAGCAGCACGCCGACCGCGTAGCGCAGTGCCGCCGCTCTCGCCCGGCCCTCAGCGGATCTCGCGGCCCGCAGCCACTGGGCGGCCATCGCCAGCCGCATGACGACATAGCCGAGCCAGACGACGGTGAAGTCATGGTCCTCGAACGCCCGCGAGATCCCGGCGGCGAGTACGAGCACGCCGGCGATCTGCACCAGCGTCACGACGCGGTAGAGGGCGTCGTCGTTGTCGTACGCCGAGGCGAACCAGGTGAAGTTCATCCAGGCCCACCAGATGGCGAAGAAGACCATGGCGTAGTTGAGGATGCCCTCGCCCGCATGTCCCTCGGCGACGGCGTGCACCAGCTGGATGCCCGCCTGCGCGACGGCCACGACGAAACACAGGTCGAAGAAGAGTTCCAGTGGCGAGGCGACGCGATGCGCCTCGTCCCGACCGCGGGCCGTGAGTCGGCGCAGTGGGCTGCGAGGATGGCCCGGCGCGCCCGCCGGCGAGGACGATGGAGTGGGACTGGACGTCATGATGCACAGCACAGCAGATATCGACCGGAAAGTCGTGTGAACGGATTCACGAGGAGGGAAGTCCTCGGCCCCGTACCCTGGGGGCATGAGCACCTCCCCCGCCCCCGAGCAGCGCGACCCCAAGGCCGCGCTGATTTTCGACGACCCGCTGAACGAGCAGTCCGCGGACGACACGGACCGTGGCTGGGGTGAGCGTCCGGGCACCGGCGGGGACACGACGGACGACCTGAAGCGCTTCCTCGACGAGAAGCCGCCCCACCACCTGTGAACCGGCAGGGCCCGGCGGACAACCGCCACCGGGGCCCTGCGAACCGGCCCTAATGCTCGGTGTGGCCCGAGCCGCGCTGTGCGACCAGCGAGTCGCGGATCTCCTTGAGCACCTCCAGCTCGGTCACCTCGATGACCTCGTGCGTGCCCTCCCTCGCCTTCCTGCGGGCCTCCACTCGGGCCAGGTACTTGGCCATCGGCAGGACCATCAGGAAGTAGACCACCGCGGCGGTGATCACGAAGCTGAGCGTGGCTCCCAGCACGGAGCCCCAGAGGATCATCACCCCGCGCGAGACAGAGCCGTCCGCCGCCAGCGTGCACGGGCCCTTCAGGCACGAGCTGTAGCTGTCGAGGTTCTGGGTGCCGATCGCTCCGACCAGCGGGTTGATGACGCCCTTCACCACCGAGTTGACGATGTTGGTGAAGGCGGCGCCGATGACCACCGCTACCGCCAGATCGACGACATTCCCGCGCATCAGGAAGGCCTTGAAGCCGTCCCAGACGCCCGGTTCCTTCTTCTCGCTCACCTCGTGGCCTCTCCTCGTCACACACACAGATTGTGGAACAAACAGCTCCGCAACCTACGTCAGGGCGAGGCAGCACTGTCCAATCCGGTAGCTGGAACGAGGGACTTGACGGCAATTGGCGCCCTGTCGGCAAGGCTCGGTTCAGCACAACGTCACCGCCAGCCGCGCCGTGGCGCTCGCGCCGGCGAGACGGGCCGCGGTGGAACGCGGTACCGAGAGCACCACCAGTGCACCGCTGTCGACCTCACCGTCCAGCGGCTCGGGCACCTTGGTCACCAGTGCCCCGCGTGCGACCACGCCGACCTCTCCGCCCGTCGCCGTCTCCTCGGCGGCGACGACGTCGACCCGGTCGCCCGGCTGCAGCAGCCGCACCGTGGCCGCGTCGGCGATCCGTACCGGCGCGGAGACCCGCTTCACCGGTCGGCGCTCCGGTGACCGGTCCGCCATCGGATGACCGCGGGCCTGCTCGTTGCGATGGGGATCGGCCGGGCCGCGCGGGCCTGCCGCCACGAGCGCGGCGGCGGTCACCGCGAGGCCGGCCGCGAGGGCCCGCCGCCGGTGCCGTACGAGTCAGTGCAGCAGATACCGCCCGCCGCGCACGCGGACGGGAGCGAAATGCGGCACCTCGCACGTCGCGGGTACGTCGCCACCCGGCGGATGCGGATGCGGATGCGGACGGGGAGCGGAAGGAGAGGGGGAGCGCTCCGCGTAGGACGGAGAGGGGGAAGGCGAGGGAGACAGGGACATGTGGACCACCTCCTGCGATGCGGATTCGGCTTGCGAGCCCACGATGAGGCTTCGCGCCGCAGTCCGCTGAGACAGGTGGACTACCGACAAGTTGTGGAAAACTCCCTCACTCGAACGGGACGTTCCGCGCTACGGCAGCGCGAACCCCGCACCGCGCTACGGCAGCGCGAACCCCGGGTCCATCCCGCCGAGCGCCGTCGTGCACAGGCAGTCCCGCTCGTCGTTCGCGGGCAGTGCGGCCACCGCGTCGAACAGCACGCCCCGCAGCCGGTCCACGTTCGCGGCGAACACCCGGAGCACCTCGTCGTGCGAGACGCCCTCTCCGGTCTCGGCGCCGGCATCCAGGTCGGTGACCAGGGTAAG
>NZ_JBQQCE010000328.1:0-11277 GCF_052245645.1 Streptomyces sp. KR55
CTGCAACGCTGGTGGAAAGCCTGGTCCAGCACGCCCCCACCAGCAGCATTACAGGACTTGATCGACGCAGTCAGCCACGGCCAACGACTCAACCCCTACCTGAACCCGCCCTAACAAACCACCGCTAGTCGTATGTGTAGAGGGGTTTACCGGCCAGGGCCAGGTGGGCCTCGCCGAGCGCCTCGTTCTGCGTCGGGTGGGCGTGGACGAGCTGGGCGACCTCGGCCGGCAGCGCCTCCCAGTTGTAGATCAGCTGGGCCTCGCCGACCTGCTCGCCCATACGGTCGCCGACCATGTGGACGCCGACCACCGCACCGTCCTTGACCTGGACGAGCTTGATCTCGCCGGCGGTGTTGAGGATCTTGCTCTTGCCGTTGCCCGCCAGGTTGTACTTCAGAGCGACGACCTTGTCCGCGCCGTAGATCTCCTTGGCCTTGGCCTCGGTGATACCGACGGAGGCGACCTCGGGGTGGCAGTACGTCACCCGCGGGACACCGTCGTAGTCGATCGGGACGACCTTCAGACCGGCCAGCCGCTCCGCCACCAGGATGCCCTCGGCGAAGCCGACGTGCGCGAGCTGGAGGGTCGGGACCAGGTCGCCGACCGCGGAGATGGTCGGGACGTTGGTGCGCATGTACTCGTCGACCAGGACGTAGCCGCGGTCCATGGCGACCCCGGCCTCCTCGTAGCCGAGACCGGCGGAGACCGGGCCGCGGCCGACGGCGACCAGCAGGACCTCGGCCTCGAACTCCTTGCCGTCGGCGAGGGTGACCTTGACGCCGTCGGCGGTGTACTCGGCCTTCTGGAAGAAGGTGCCCAGGTTGAACTTGATGCCGCGCTTGCGGAACGCGCGCTCAAGCAGCTTCGAGGAGTTCTCGTCCTCGACCGGGACGAGGTGCTTCAGGCCCTCGATGACCGTGACGTCGGAGCCGAAGGACTTCCACGCCGAGGCGAACTCGACGCCGATGACACCGCCGCCCAGGATGATCACGGACTTCGGCACGCGGTCCAGGACGAGGGCGTGGTCGGAGGAGATGATCCGGTTGCCGTCGATCTCCAGGCCCGGCAGCGACTTCGGTACGGAGCCGGTCGCGAGGAGCACATGGCGCCCCTGGACCCGCCGGCCGTTGACATCGACCGACGTCGGGGAGGACAGCCGGCCCTCACCCTCGATGTAGGTGATGTCGCGTGCCTTCACCAGGCCTGTCAACCCCTTGCACAGGCTGTCAACCGTCTTGTCCTTGTACCGCTGCACCGCGGGCATGTCGATGCTCTCAAACGTGGCCATCACGCCGAACAGCTGTGCATCACGGGCCTGGTCGGCGATCTCGCCCGCGTGCAGCAGGGCCTTGGTGGGGATGCACCCGTTGTGCAGGCAGGTGCCCCCTAGCTTGTATTTCTCGACCATCGCCGTGCGCAGGCCGAGCTGAGCACCGCGCAGAGCGGCAGCGTAGCCCGCGCTGCCACCGCCGAGGACTACAAGGTCGAAGCTTTCGGTGGCTGCCGTCATGTGGGGCCCTCCCTTTCGTGATGTCTGTTTGCGCGTAGACGCCCGGCCTGCGGGGTCTCACGAACCGCCTGGCCGGGCGGCACGGTCGGTTGGTGTCCGGTTCGGGCGAATCGGACAAGCTATTCCTGCATCGCTTGGTACGGCGACGCGGCCGATGGGGTGCCACCGCGGAGACTCGGGCGGCGGAGTCGATAGCGGCACGATTGGGGACCCGTCCTCACCCACCGCACCCCGAGTCCGGCCAGCTCGTCCAGGGCGAGCAGAGGTGGACCAGGATGGCGACGGTGGCGTCGATGCCACAGAACACCAACAGCGAGCAGGTCCACCACGCTGCAGGCGTTTGCGGCTCGTAGCTAGCCCGGCGCTTTCCCACCAAGGAGAGCTTGGTCCGCGCCGTAATTGTCTGGCGAGCTGAGAGCGTCATCGCCCTCCACAGAATCTCGGCGCTGGGATGAGTAGACACCTTCGAGTCCCTGCGGCTGTGTGCCCGCGCGTACATCGAGCGGGAGGATGTGTGCCGTGGCGGGTGCTCGTCGGCTCCTTGGCGAACGAGGCCATGAAGGCCGAAGACGGCCTTGGCGTCTTTTGCGCAGGCCGGCGGGCGATACACAACCGTGGCGATCTCCGGGAGGACACCGAACCCGAGGCGCTCACGCACCTGCCCTGGCCTCTTTTCAGGGGGCATGCTCCTCGGCCAGCCCGCTGGCAGCACACAGCTCCTGCGGGACGCTCTGAACGGCGCAGCGGCCTATGTCGAATCCTTCTCCAAGGAAGCCGCGCGAAGCCGTGTATGGCTGCGCCGGCCAGGGCTTAGCCCGGAAGGATGCCACGGCGTGGGTCTCCCTCGCCGTATGGCAGGCACGCGCCGCCGTGCCGTACTGCTGGGGAGAAACCCGCACGATCCCATCTCCGTCCCTTTTCGATCCGCAGCAATGGGGACACGCTCGCACCGCTTGGGTCCAGGAAAGGCCACCAGTATCGATCCCGCGTCTACCCTCCATCGCGGACCCCTGCGCCGCTCTCGCAGCAGCGAGTGGCAGAAGGCGATAGGAACGGCGGGCCGCCAACCGCGAAGCATCCACGCCGCTCCCGGGCCAAGGTGACCTACTTGCGCAACCTCGCACAGCACCAAGCGGACGGGGTAATCGACCTGGAGGACATGGCCGCCGAAGACGACGCGACGGGTGATAGTGATCTTTGAATATGGCTCTGCCCGCAGTTCCGTGAATCACCAGGTCAGGGTGGTGAGCGAGGGATCGTTGCGGCAGAGTATGCCCCCGGCATGGCAAGCAAGACGGTCGAGGCTGTGCTGTTTCCCGGGATCGATGTGCGAGTGGAGCGCGTCAGCGACTCCTCCGACGTCCTCATGGTGGAGGCCGTGTCCATCGCTCGCCCGGGGCGGTGCCCGGACTGCCGGAAACAGGCGAGGCGCATACCTAGCACGTATCAACAAGCCCTCAATGAACGGCCGTTGGGGCCTCGCGAGGTCATAGTCCGGCTGCGGGTCCGCCGGTACTTCTGTGATCGGAAGTGCACGCTCCGCTGACCCATACGCGCGTGGAGGCGGCTACCGAGCTTGGAGTACGCCGGCGTCCGGAGACGTCGCGAAGGTCTGCAGGTAGTCGATGGCTGTCTGCAACGCGTCTTTCAGCGGAGCGATGTCCCGTGCGACCTGGGCGAGGAGCATGCCTCCCTGGAAGGCAGCAAGGAACAGATTGGCCAGTTGCGTGGGATCTGCCTCAGCGCTGATGCGGCCGAGTTGCTGCATGCGCTCGATTCCATCGCGGAAGATCCCCCTCCACTGGTCGAACGCACTCGCAAGCTCGTCGTGAACGTCGAGGTCGGTCTTGATGATCTCGCTCGCGAGGGAGCCGAGGGTGCAGCCTTCCTGGTAGGCGCGCTCGTAGCCGACGTAGAAATCCGCCCACGCCCGGAGCGCGTCGGGGTTGTCGAAGCCGGCGAATCGCTCGTCGCGGTGGAACGTGAGGACGCGCTCGGCCTGCCAGGCGATCACGGCCAGGACGAGACTCTCCTTGGTCGGGAAGTAGTGGTTGAGCTGCGATCCGCTGACGCCGGCGGCGCGGCGGAGCTGCTCGTTGTTCGTCGCGTGGACTCCCTTTGTGTAGAAGAGTTCCGCAGCGTGCTCCAGGATGCGGGCACGCGTTGCCTGCCCCTTTGATGTGAGCTTGTGAGGGGCCGGAGCTGCCGTAGTGGTGGTCATGCTTAACGATACCCCAGATTGGGCTTGACAGCCCAGATCCGAGGGTGTTCACTCTGAGAAGTGGGCTACACAGCCCAAAAAATGCCGCAGGGTTCGCAGTCACAACGGGGCTGGACCTGCGAAGTAGTAAGAACCGACCTGGGCTCGACGCTGACCACTCACACACCTCCGGAGGTTGATTCGCCATGTCACGACTGAACGTTCCCTCTCCTGACGACGTCTCCGATGGGGCGAAGGGCATCCTCGACAACGTTGGCGCACAGTTCGGCTTCGTCCCGAACATGTTCGCGGCTCTCGCGTCGAACCCGACCGTCCTCGACGTCGTCATGACGCTGCAGGGCACCTTGAGCCGGGTTCTGGACGCGAAGACGCGGCACACCATCGCGCTCGCGGTGTCGCAGGCCAACGGTTGCGATTACTGCCTGGCGATGCACGCATACGTATCGTCCGAACTCGGTGGCATGTCGAGCGATGACATCGACCTGGCCCGGGCCGGGAGCTCGACCGATCCCAGGCGCGCCGCGGTCGCTCGTTTCGCTCAGCAGGTGGTGGAGAGCCGCGGTCGGGTGAGCGACGCCGACCTGGCGGCTGTGCGAGGCGCGGGGTACACCGACCCGCAGATCCTGGCGATCGTCACGGTGGCGGTGCAGGTCCTGCTGACCAACTTCATCAACAACGTCAACCAGACCGACATCGACATCCCCGCCATCAGCTCGGCCGGTACGCCCGGCTGATCGCCGGGACCCCCGTCGAGGCCGCGCGCACAGCCGGTAAACCCCTCACCGCCCCAAAACGATCACTCGGGAAAGGTTCGGTATGCCGGGCTCCGAAGTCTATGAAAAATTCATGGCACTGCACACCCGCGACGGCGGCCTCGTCATGCCGAACGCATGGGACGGCCTCTCGGCGCTGATGCTGGCCGACGCCGGCTTCGAGGCGATCGCGACGTCATCGGCGGCACTCGCCACCACACTCGGCCGGTCCGACGGGCGTCACGAAGTCACCCGTGGCGAGCACCTCGAGCATGCGCGGCTGCTCGGCCGGCTCACAGGGCTACCCGTCAGCGGAGACTTCGAGGACGGCTACGGCGACACGCCCGAAGACGTCGCTGCGACCGTGGAAGCCGCCGTCGAGTCCGGCCTGGCCGGTATCGGGATCGAAGACACCTCGGGCAATCCCGATCAACCGATCCGCGACTTCGACGAGGCAGTCAACCGCATACGCAGTGCCGTCGAGGCGGCTAACGGGCGCATCGTCGTCACCGGCCGCACCGACAATTTCATCCAGGGGCGGCCCGATCTCGACGACACCATCCGGCGCCTGACGGCCTTCGCCGAGGCCGGCGCGGATGTGCTCTACGCCCCTTACCCACCCGACCTCGACGCACTCGTCGCGATCGTCACCGCCGTCGCGCCGACACCGGTCAACGTCCTCATCTCGCCGGCTGACAAGGTGCTGACCGTCGCTGAACTACAGAAGGCCGGGGTCAAGCGCATCAGCGTGGGTCCAGCGCTCTACACCCACGCTATGGAGGCATTCGACCAGGCCATCAAGGCTCTCGTCGCGGGTGACCTCACCACCGCGACGACAGGAATCAGCTTCCAGCGCATCAGCGAACTACTTGCCCGCGGCACGAACTAGCCCAAACCCTGCGCCCCACCACTCCTCACCCACTCATCGCAAGATGAAGGCAGATCGACATGAACCTCGACAAGCTCATGAACAAGCACCTCACCAGGTATTTCGACCCCAGCAAGACCATTCCGGAGGAAACCCTTCAGCAGCTGCTGCGGTTCCTGCGCTCCACGCCGTCATCTGTGAACGTACAGCCCAACCACTTCTACGTCCTCGCCACGCCCGAAGGCAAGGAGCGGCTCGCCAACAACCTGGGCGAACGATTCCAGGACAACGCCGAGAAGATCCTGAACGCGTCGCACACCATCATCCTCACCACCCGGGCAGATCTGCCCGACAGCCACCTCGAGGCGGTGTTCACGAAGGAGAAGGCCGACGGCCGGTTCCCTGACCCGTCGAAGCAGGAGCTGTGGGAATCCATGACCCGAGACTTCCTCAACCTGCGCAACTACGGCTACAAGGACCTGAACCACTGGATGGAGAAGCAGACCTACATGGCGGTGGGCCTGACCATGATGGCGGCCGCCGAGCTCGGCGTCGAGGCCACGCCGCTGGAGGGGTTCGACCCGACCAGTGTCGACAAGGCCTTCAAGATCCGCGAGACCGGACACAGCACGACGGTGCTGCTGGCCCTCGGCTACCCCGACCCGGAGAGGGTGTACACCACCCCGATCTCGCGCTTCGAAGCCGACCAGCTGTTCACCTTCATCTAAAAACCCACCCGGAAACCAAAACCCACCACCCATACGAGGAAGAGCCATTTCAATGAAAGCCATTGTGGTCACCGACCAGGCCGCGGGAACGGCCGGAATGACGCTGACGGAGCGGCCTGAGCCGCTCGCAGCGATCAACGACGTCATCGTTCAGGTCCATGCATCGGGCTTCGTCCCCACTGAGACGGAGTGGCCGTCCACCTGGGCCGATCGCGCCGGCCGTGACAAGACACCGTCGATCCCCGGCCACGAGCTGGCCGGAGTGGTCACCGCCCTCGGCTACGGCACGACGGGGCTCTCGGTCGGGCAGCGGGTGTTCGGCCTCGCCGACTGGCACCGCGACGGCACCCTCGCGGAGTACGTGGCGATCGAAGCACGCAACCTCGCACCGCTGCCCGGCGACGTCGACTTCACGGTAGGCGCGTCCCTGCCAATCTCAGGTCTGACCGCGTGGCAGGGCCTGTTCCAGCACGGCCGCCTCCAGGCCGGCCAGACCGTCCTCGCCCATGGCGCAGCCGGGGCAGTCGGGACGATGGTGACCCAGCTCGCACGTGAAGCCGGCGCTTACGTCATCGGCACCGGACGCGCCGCCGACCGCGAGAAGGCGCTCGACTTCGGCGCGCACGAGTTCGTCGACCTCGAGAACGACACGCTGAAAGACGTCGGCGGCGTCGACCTGGTCTTCGATGTCATCGGTGGCGACGTTCAGAAGCAGTCCGCCGCCCTGATCAAGGCCGGAGGAGCACTGGTGTCCGTCGTCGGCCCGGTCGAAGCACGGCCCACTGACGGCCTGGCCATGGACTTCGTCGTCGAAGCCGATCGCGCCGAACTCGGTGAGATCGTGCAGCGGGTGCGGGACGGACGGCTGCGGACCAACATCGGTGACATCGCGAGCCTCGACGATGCCATCGGCGCCCTCAACCCGACCACGCGACGCCGCGGGAAGACAATCATCCGCGTCCTCCCATAGACAGTGGACGGCCACCGTCCGATCGGCAGGTCATGGTCGTGGTCTACGCCACGGCCATCGGCCACCGACCGGTGCAAGGACCCGAACCGAGACACGCCAGGGACTCGAAACCGACAGAGGAGTTGATCACCTTGGACGGACAGGAACTGCAGAAGATCGCGCGCGACCACACCGCGGAACTGCCCGGCACCGACCAAGAGCATCGTTTCGACCCCAACTGGGAGCTCCACAAGGTGGGCGGCAAGGTCTTCATGCTCATGACCGACATGCCTGGACGCCCCGTCGTGATCCTGAAAGCCGATCCGGACGACGCCACAGCCCTGCGTGAGCAGTACGCGGACATCGCCCCCGGCTACCACATGAACAAGAGACACTGGATCACAGTGGAAGGCGGAGACACCATCGACGACAAGCTGGTGAAGGAACTCGTGACCGACTCCTACCGTCTCGTGGTCGGCGGGCTTCTCAAGTCCAAGCAACCCGTGGATCCACACACCTACAACCGCCACGCCTGACCCTCGCCATGCCCCTCCTGCGACGCAGCGTCGCAGCAGTCATCTGGAGCCTTTCATGCGCGTGTTCGTCACTGGCGCCACCGGCAGCATCGGCTCAGTTGTCGTTCCCGAACTCATCGCCGCTGGTCACGAGGTCCTCGGCCTCGTCCGCTCCGATGCCGCGGCTACGGCCGTCGCCGCCGCTGGCGGGATGCCGCTCCGCGGCGGCCTCACCGACCTTGACAGCCTCCGCGCCGGCGCAGCGCAGGCCGATGGTGTCGTCAACCTGGCCTTTAGCAACGACTGGAGCAACTTGGAGCAGGGCATCGACGAGGAAGCACGCGCCGTGCGGACCCTCGCGGCCGCACTGGCAGGCAGTGGCAAGCCGTTCGTGCATGCCGGCCTCACGCCGATGTTGCCAGGCCACGCCTCCACCGAGGAGGACCCCGACACCACCAACGGTCCGGTCGGTGGCCGCGGCCGCACTTCCGACGTGGTGCTGGCCCTGGCCGCCCAGGGCGTCCGGTCCTCTGTCGTGCGGCTGCCGCGCTCCGTGCACCAGCGCGGGTCGGCATACGGCTTCTGCTCGGTGCTCATCGCCGCCGCGCAGAAGACGGGCGTGTCAGCGTACGTCGGCGACGGCACGCAGCGATGGCCGGCGGTCAACCGGCTTGACGTCGCCCCGCTGTTCCGCATCGCACTCGAGAACGCTGCGCCGGGCACGGTCCTGCACGCGGTAGCCGACGGGGGCGACACCATGAGGTCGCTGGCCGAGGCTATCGGCGGCGTTCTCGGGATGCCGGTCGAGTCGGCGCCGCCTGAGCGCTTCGGCCTCATCGGTCGCCTGTTCGCCCTTGACATGCCATCGTCGAGTGCACTGACCCGGGAACGGTTCGGCTGGGAGCCTACCCACCCAAGCCTGATCGACGACCTCGCTGCCGGCGACTATCCCGCCCTGGGCTGAAATCCCCGGGATGCCGCCGGGACCGGACAAGGTGGAGTGACTACTGACCTTCCGCGTACACCGGGCCTTCCTTGCCTCCGTCCGGGTGCTCGGCCAAGGCGTTGACTGGGGCTTCCCCTTGATCGTGGACACCTGGAGACTGGGATCTTGAGGTTCCAGAGGAAGTAGCACCAGGTGGGAAGCAAGTACACGAAACGGTACACCGAGGAGTTCAAGCGGGACGCGATCGCGCTCGTCGATTCCTCGGGCAGGACGGTCGGCCTTGGAGGGCGTGCGTCGGCCGTCCAGTCATGTGCGCAGGGTGCTGTCGGTGACGGTCAGGCCGGCTACGCGGGCGTGGTCGGTGCGGGTGAGGTAGTGCAGGCGGGCCAGCAGGCTCTGTCGGACACGCAGCTCACAGCGGGAGTTGTATGCCGAGTTCCTCCACGGCGAGGGAGGGCGGGCCGCCTTCGGAGTGCTCCGTCGTGTAGCCCTTGACGCATGGTTTGAGGGTGCGGGGGTCGACGGCTTCGGCGGGAGCACTTTTGGCGTACAAACCGCCGCGCTCGCTGTCTCGGTCGTGGGGCAGGAGCCAGAAGACACGGCGCCGGAAGGTTCCGGAGGCGCGGGAGGGTTTGGCCTCGGGGCCGAGGATCGCGTACCCGACCATGCGGCCGTCGCGGTGGTAGGCGGGCTTGCCTTTGCGGGTGGGCAGGCGGTCCAGGCTCTGGCGGACGTAGTCGAGTTGGTCGATGTCCTCCAGCCACACGAACTCTGTCTCGTGGCTGATCTCGTCCGCGCTGATCAGGGAACTCATGCGCCGGTGTCCCTCTCGTCGTCGGTGAGCAGTCCGATGCCGGGGTAGTGCTTGCGCTGGTTGGACAGGATCATCTCCTTGGGCAAGGCCGGGCCGACCAGTTCCCGGGTGCGGGAGGCGAACGCACGCGAGGACATGACCGGAGGCTGGTCTTCCACCTCCAGTACGACCGGGTGTCGTCGGAGGCCCTCAAGCAGCGGGAAGACCTGCTCGGCACCACCAGCGCCTCCACCCTGGTGTACGCGACCCTCGACGGCTGGCGCCGCCAGATGGTCGAACACGGGCACGACCTCCTGGACACCGCGCTACACCGCGCCGAACGCATCCGGTGCGCGGCCGGTGACCTGCCCGGTCTGCGGCCCATGGGCCAGGAGGTCGTCGAGGAGGGGCTCGCGGCCTCCTTCGACCCATTGAAGATCGTGATCGACGTACGGGAGCTCGGCATCAGCGGCATGCAGGCCGCCGAGTGGCCACGGGCCCACCGGCACGTCGACGTCGGCGGCTCCGACACCTGCCGTATCAGTGCCTCGATCACCCACGCCGACGGCGAAACCGAGAAGGTCCTGCTGGACGCCCTGCGCGCGCTCGTCGACGGAGCCGACTCCATCGAACGGCGACCACTCGTCGTTGACGCCCACCACCCCGCGCCACCCCGACGGCCGCGGCATCTACTGGCCCACGCCGAAACCCCGCACCCCGCAAGAGATCGCGTTCCTCAACCTCGGCGAGCGCGCCCACCGCTGGCTCGTCGAGGCCGGTGCCGCCGGCGTCACCCGCATCCGCGCCAAGATGGCCCGCGCCGTCGAACTCGCCGCCGCCCTCGGCGACGAAGCAGTCGGCGAGGCCCTGGGCATGGCCGCGATCGCAGGCCAGCTCGCCGACGACGACCAGCCCTCCATCCTTGGTCATCTGGCCTCCACAGCCACCATCGGAGACCTGGTCGTCGCGGAGGAAACCCACTCCGTCCAGCCCGGCACCCACTCCTGGAAGGGATTCGGCCAGTGACCACCCAACCCACCACCCCGCCAGTCCCTGACGCCCTGGACCAGATCCTGCGCCGGATGCGGCTGCCCTACCTGCACAAGGCCGCGCCCGACGTACTGGCCACCGCCCGCGCGCAACGCTGGGATCCCGCCGAGGTGCTGCGGGTGCTGTTGAACGAGGAGGTCGTCGGCCGGGATGCGGCCACCCGCCGGATGCGCCGCAAGACCCCCGCGCCAGCCGGGCGCCTGTCCACGAAGGGTCAACAGGCAGCGACCGTAACGGCACAGCCCGCCCCAGGGCATCGCACCATGTCGTAACACTCCGGTCCACGCCTACCGTCAGGCTCACGAGCGGCATACTCCGGCTCGCTGAGCGTCGGTGGGCAGATCGACGAGGGGAGCCGGGAGGCCGGACGGCAGCCCGGGTTACTCGTCGACATGCCAGCCGCCTCTGAGCTTGACTCTGTCGGGGATCTTGGTGTTTCCCGGTGCGGCAGCATGATCAGAGGGCATGCTCGGGGCTGTTTCGAAGGCCGTTGCAGTTGTCGAGGTGCCCGTTGTCGCTCCACGCCCGTTCCGGTGAGCAAGTCCCGTCTCTGACCGGGCAGATGGCGCGGGCGAGCAACCCGGGCGGTACGACGGCGATGTGGGTGAGAGACCGGCTGGACGGGCTGTGGTGCGACGCGGACTTCGCCGACTGGTACCCGCGCGACGGCCGCCCCGGCATCTCGCCCGCTCAGCTCGCCACCGTCTGCGTGCTGCAGTTCCTGCTCGACCTGTCGGACCGGCAGGCCGCCGAGGCGGTCCGCTGCCGCATCGACTTCAAGTACGCGCTGGCCATGGAACTGGATGATCCCGGCTTCCACCACAGTGTGCGTATCCCTGCGTGACGCCTTGCCCCGGCGTGAAAATTGGGTTGGCGGCTGTCCGTCGACGTCGGCAGCACCTTGGGGGGTGGATCCCGCACCACAGTCTGACGCCGGAGCTGGCC